>JALYIF010000140.1 GCA_030775925.1 Vulcanimicrobiota bacterium
AACTTAAGGCGTACTTTCATGGAGTTACGAAAGAGCCCGACTAACTCTACGAGCATTCGCGGGCGCGAGCAGACTTCGCCTCTGGAAGACACACGCACGCAGCTCTACGAAATGCGGATATTGACGAAACTAGCCGCGCAAGGCGTTGATTCTTAAAGGTTCGCCTAAGAACCAACGCCCGCAAGTTGTCGCGGTAGCGAAGATCAACCAAATAGAGCCCTGGTAATGAAGCACAACCACATGAACCGATAGGAGAAACGATCGCGTGGACGAGACGAAGGGAAATCGGCGGAGTAACGTCTCGGGCAAAAGCACCAAAATTGCCAAAAAGCTGCCCTTTACGAAAAGCTTTAAGGCCAAGTCCAAAAGCAACGCGGACTCAGCGAGATTGGCTGAAGAAACGAAGACGGCCGCTCGTAGAGTGGACTTGCTGCTAGACTTTCAGCGCTACAAGTTCATCGATTTCAGCGACTACGAACGTCGTTTCGGTGGTGGCATGCGCACGTTTCAACGCGACATCACGGGATTACGGCAAATTGGTAAAGAATCGGGCTTCCAAATCTCGAAGATTCAAAAGCGCCAACGCGTGGAGATGATCGACCACGAGGGTTCGAGCCGTCAGCTAGAGACGAGCCCTTCCGCCAAGAATCTTCTCGCGGTATTAAGTAATGCGCTTGGGGTTCCCGTAGCACGAGAGCTCGGCGTATCCGAAACCGCGGCCAGCGATCAGGACTTTCTTCGTTTCCTCATTCCGCGTCTCAGAGAAACGAACCGATCGGTGGCGGTTTACGATGCACTCAAGGCCGCGTGGGCGACAAAGCCAATGCCGACGATTGTCGAATTTGATTTCGATGCCGGCAAAGGAGCGGGAAGATCAACACGACGTGTTGAGCCTTATCGCATCATCCTACGGAGCGGTAGAGACTATCTGCTCGCGTACGACCTTACAAAGGGTTGGCGGACATTCGGAATGGATTGCATTCTCACCGTGCCGCGAAAGGCCGGATCAATCCAAACCCTTCGGACGATTCCTCCACAATATGACTCGACAGATGTTCTCGGCTTCTTCAAAACCGGCGGCTCGCCCACAAGCGTAACTATCGAGCTTTCGCAGCGAGTGGCTTCGTCGATTGCCAGTCGCCAATGGCAACAGGCGCAGGTTGTGAAGACGCTTCGTAATGGACGCATGCACATCACGTTTGATATTTACGAACTCGATGAGGTCGTGCGTTGGACTTTCGGCTTGGGGACGGAAGCACGCATCATAGCACCCGAGAAAGCGGTCGCACTGGCGAAAAAGACCTCCGAATTAATAGCGGCGTCTTACGAGGATGAATCTTCGTAGTTGCCTTCACCCTCCACGGCGCGTAATCACTTGTTTGTGAATGGGTTTCGTTCGGATCTTCTTTTGTGCGAGTATGACGTTTACTCCGATCGCCTTGTAACTCTTTAACCTGAATAAACTGATATTCATACGTAGAGGAATCATTCGATGCCCCCCACGTCCGCTTCATGCCGTTGGCATGCGCGGTCAGCATAGCACGAACGAGCTCCAACAGTTCGTCCAACAGGGCTTCCGTCATGCGGGAGCTACGGCTACTTCAGCCTCAACTTTATTTTGATTGAGCGTAAGCGGTTTGCCAATTTACCCTTACCGAGGTTAAGAGCTTTTCCCGCCTCTTGCTCGTACGTCAATCTTGCAACGATATTGTGGTCTTGCCTCAAGACTCCGTAACAACGGTTCACGACGGTTAGTAAACCCGGCCCATTCGTAAGGTTGTTTACGTAGAACGTCGCTTTTATGAGCTTGCTCGACCCGAATTCACGCTCGCGAGCTCCTAGTGGTTTATATAGCTTTAGTAAGGCTCTTCCGGCGCAACCATCTTCATCGATTAACTCGAACGAAATGAGGTGAATGTACTCGTCGCTGAATAGCGTCTTCAAATTTGCGTCGAGATTGTATCCTTGCCCTGTTCGTTTCTTTGGCCTACCCATGAGACCCCTAAAACCGGAAGCCGAAACGCAAGGCGGCGTCTTCGAGGTTACCGCCCGACAACATCGACCTACGGCCAACCCCGAACGGCAGCGAAGCGGACCCAAACGTTTCGTTGAAACGTGGCGAATACAAGGAAGAGCGAAAAATGGCGTTCTGTATCATTGCTATGCAGATCTTAACCGATCTACGCGACAGACGGGTGTCGCGTTTTTCGTAGTACGACTTACGATCTCTTTGGACGATCCTTTGAATGATGGTGAGCACTTTTAGAAACATGAGCGACCGGCATGGCGACACCACTACTCAAGCGCCAACGATTAGGCACATTTGCTATTTTGAAGATAACGCAGCGTTCAAGGTAGCCCCCTACGCTGAACATCGTCATTATTTAGATATTAATCGAGAATTTACTTAAGATCCAAATCACGTCGCGGGCTCTCGCTCATCGTGTCGTACGCAGCATTATTGACGTCAGCACGACCGATCGACTACAATCCGGTACGGTTTACAGGATTGCGTCGACTCGGGCTTCCGCTGACCGCTTGCCAAAAATCCGTTCTCGAATGTGCATCTGCTAACGAACGCATGTCTCTGCAGCGTTGCTCTAGCTGAAATGCGTTCAGTAATACTTAACCAATTGTCTTTTGAAAGACGGTGTGACCATCGCTTCTTCAGCCGTATTAGTAGCCATTAAACGTCCGGGCGAGAAGCTCGCCCTCGAGCGATTTCCTGTTGAACCATTAGCGTGGTCGGCGATGCTGGATGGCCTTCTCGGCGATATGCGAGCGGTGATGACGCTACGATCCTATTACGGTGATGTCGGTTTACGCTTTATGTCGGCACTTTTTAGGGACGATGCGCTTGAAAACTCCCTACCAATTAGCACGCCGCATCCAGGACATCCGGAACTCTACATTAGAGGTCCCGTCGTCTACGCCGCCATGGAAGAAGTCCAGGACCCCGCGACCGGTGAATTGATCGGTCTTCGAGTGGATCTTAATGAAGATGATATCGCCGTTGTTCAGGAAATGGCCGGCTAGCGCACGCGTTCGAAGCGCGAAGGTTAGGCCCGTTACCGTGCGGACTCATAAGGTTACGCTTCTTAGGAGCGGTGCCACGCTAACACTTCGCATGCACGGCCGTTTGACGGCCAGAAAAGAGCCGAATCGCGCCAAACGTGTGACGCAGCAGCGCGTTATGATCCGAGCATGAAGTTCGTCCACACCGCAGATTGGCAAATTGGTATGCGCGCCGCTCACGTTGGCGCCAACGGGTTTGAAGTCCGAAACGCTCGCTTTACGGCAGCACAACGCGTTATTGAAATCGCCCGCGACCGAGGTGCCGACGCAATCCTCGTAACGGGCGACACGTTTGAAGACAACGCCGTGCAGACGACGGACATCCAGCGCGTTTCCGATATTCTTGCAAGTTTCGGTGGCCCGGTGTACATCATCCCCGGCAATCACGACCCGGCCGTGGCATCCTCCTTATGGCAACACGCCGGCTGGAACCGCGCCAACCTCCACGTTCTTCTGAAGCCAGAGCCGATCGAAGCGGCAACGGGGATAACGCTGTTTCCGTGCCCGCTCGATTCAAAGACTTCACGCCTCGATCCGACGGCCTGGATTGCAAGCGCCGGCGAAAACGGCGTTCGTATCGGCCTTGCTCACGGAACCGTGCAGGGCGCAACGGTTGTGGAAGACGTGTTCCCGATTCCCCGCGACGCGGCTACACGCTGCGGATTGGACTTCCTCGCGCTTGGCCACTGGCATTCCACAGCGGCCTTCGACGAAGACCTTAGCTCTGCACGTATGGCTTACGCTGGAACGCACGAAACGACCAAATTCGGCGAGCGCGATAGCGGCAACGTACTGCTCGTAGAAGTTGCCGCTCGCGGCGAGTTGCCGCGCGTGGAGCAAATTCGAACCGGTGGCCTTACTTGGCTCAACCTTGTGAAGACCATCAACTCGGAAGTCGACCTCGAAGCGCTCGTAAACGAACTCGATGGAGTCTCGAATCCGGCCGCGACGCTCCTTGACCTGCGCCTTGAAGGCATCCTTGCACCCGGCGCCATTTCGAAACTTCAGCATGTGCGCGACATCCTTAACGCACGCTTCACGCTGTATTCGGCGATGGATGATACTGCGCTCTTACCCGAGCCGACCGATGGCGCTTGGATTGATTCCCTCCCGATCGGGATGATGCGTACGGTTGCGCAACGACTGTTGAACAGCGCTCCCACAAGTTCGGAAGAAGCTCGTATGGCGCTCATGCACCTGTACCGTTGCGCCCAGGGTGAGGCCGCTTAAGAAATGATTCTGCACAATATCAAGCTGAGTGGCTTCCGCACCTTCGCCGACGAAATTGAGATTGGCCCATTTAGCTCGAACATCACCGTGATCCACGCCCCGAACGCGACGGGAAAAAGCACCGTGCTGGATGGCTTTTATCACGGCTTACTTGAGAAGCACACGCTCACCGGTAAACAAGCCGAAGCCAACATGCGCTCCCGCGGGCGCACGCTGATCCCTACAGTTTCGGTAGATTTCGAGACGAACGGCGTTCGCTATCGCCTCGACAAAAGTTTTCTCGACCGACCTAGCGCGAAGCTCTGGCGACTAGAAGACGGCCGCTTTGTATCGCTCCATGAAGGTGAAGCCGCAGCAGCCTTCCCTCGCGAGTTGCTACACGCTAAGCCGACGGGTAACGGGCCAATGAAGCCCAAGGAGCATTTCGGCCTTGGCGCCATTCTTTGGGCTGCCCAAGGGCGCATCGAGTTCGAGGGCGTCAACGCGGAGGCACTTGGAACGGCTCGGAGTTTATTAGGCGGTGTCGTTGCGAGCGATGGCGGCGGCGACGTCGCTGCAGCGGCGATGGCGCAGCAATGGTTTGCCAAGTTCTACGCGAGCGCCACGAAGGAAACGACAAAGTCAGGGTCCGCAAACCTTCCGGGGCTTCGTAAGCTCCTCGGTGAGAGCGAAAAACGTTTTACTGTTGCGCAGGCAGCGCTCGACGAAGTCGACCGGCTTCGACTGCGTTACGAAGAAAGTGGCCAGGAAAAGGTCCGTTACGCCGCGCTGACTGAGGCCCTCGACAAAGATCTCGCGGAGATGACGACGATCATCAAGGCCTTCGACGCAGCCTCGCTTGAGAAAACGAAAGCCGACGCCGACTGCGCCACCGCCGAAGACAAGTACGAAAAGGCAAGTACATCGAGCGCGCATATTTCGAAAATGCGAGAAGCGAAAACGGCAGCTGAGCGTGCTGAATCACTGCAAGCGACAGCGCGCGATCGTGCTACCGCCGAGGAAAGCGTTGCACGCGAGCAACTTGCTCATGTCCAAGAAGAGAGCCGACACGGGTTGCTTGCCGTCGAGGCTGCGGAAAAACAGGAGGCCATCGCGCAAGAGGCCACCATCTTCGTAAGCACGCGTCGCGAACTATCGCAAGCCAAAGCGCACCTTTGCGAAAGCGAAAAGGTTCGCGACGAACTACAAGCCGTTCGTAAGGCTCGCATTGATCTGAACGCGCCGACGTCGCTGCAGATGCGCAGCATACGAAAACTCGGGGCAGACATCTCCGACGCGCGAACGCAGCTCGACGCAGCGATTTTGCACATCGTATTTTCGCCGACCGTCGCGCGAGACGTGCGCGTCATTATGGGAAGCCTCGACCGTACTTCTTCTTCTGGCACGGGAACCGTAGAGTTTAGTGGTTCCCCGGTGGTCGAGTTTGAGATCGACGGCGTAGGAACGATTCGCGCGCACGGGCCGACGGCATCGGCGGAAGCAATCCGCGATAAACTCAGCACGCTGAAAAACAAGTTCGCCAAACTCGCATTTCCCTTCGGAACTCAGGATATCGCTGAGCTTGAACGGCGCGCTGAGCTCCTTGTGAGCCTTGAACACAAGGTGGAAAACCTTGAATCGCGCCTCGCTCACCTAACAACCGATTTCGGGTCGATCGAAGACCTTGCGGAATCGATCAGCAATGGTACTGCGCTGCTCGATCGCCTGGAGCTCACGTATCCCGATTTGGCGGCGACCGAACCCAATGCCGAGGTTCTCGCAAAGGAAGCGAAAGAAGCGTTGTCCGCGGCGCGTGGCGCCCGATCGGAAGCCGCAACTG
>JALYIF010000141.1 GCA_030775925.1 Vulcanimicrobiota bacterium
GGGTAGAAGCGACTCGGAGGTATGAATACCATGGATGAACGCGACCCAGCACAAGACCCGCTTTTTGGGAATGACGATCTCGACCAAGCCGTTGCAAACGCCGATGCTACCGGTATGGTCGCCCAACAGCAATTTGTCATTAAGACCGAAGAGGAAAAAGAACTCTAAAGCTGCACGAGCAAGGCGACCTTGCCGCGCATTTGAATGGAGAATCTACCCCGTCCCCTAAAAGCCGTCCTATGACTCGACCCGTGGTACGAACCGGGGCCGCAACCGGTATCGGCGCCGAATGAGCGACTTTGTGCCTGCAAGTGTACTTCCTCACGCGTTGACCCTCGATGCGAAGTGGTATGTATCGCCTGAGGTGTTCGAATCCGAAGGTGAGCGTATCTTTGCGCGCCAGTGGATTTGTGTGGGTCGCGCAGACAGCATCCCAAACACGGGCGATTTCTTTCTTGCTGAGGTCGCAGGCGAGAGCATCATCCTTACGCGCAACGAGCGCAACGAGTTTCGCGCCTTCTTTAATGTATGCCGGCATCGCGGGACACGCATTTGTCTGAGCGCGCGCGGACATTTTCGCACCTCAATTCAATGTCCATACCACGCGTGGACCTATTCACTGGATGGTGACTTGCGCGCCGCCCGGAACATGGATAAGGAGTCGGGCTTCGATCGCGCCGACTATCCTTTGCACGGCATCGCAGTGGCGGCCTTCGAAGGCTTTCTCTTTGTGAATCTCGCCGCAGAGCCCGAGCCATTTGAGCAGGCTTTCGCGCCGTTACACGGCCGCTTCGCACGCTGGAATCCAAGCGCACTCGTATCGGGACATCGCATTACCTATGACCTGGCTTGTAATTGGAAGCTTGTATTTCTTAACTACTCCGAATGCTATCACTGCCCGCTTATCCATCCGCAACTCGAACAACTCTCCTCCTCGGAAAGCGGCCGCAACGATCTTTTTCAAGGACGCTTTCTTGGCGGATACTCCGAACTTCGGAATTCGCATGGTACCTTGAGTGTAACGGGCAGTCGTGTGCGCGCACCACTTGGAGAAATTGACGGCGCAGACCTTGCACGCGTCTATTACTATACAATTTTTCCGTCGTTGTTGCTGAGTCTCCATGCGGATTATGTGATGGCACATTATGTTACGCCACTTTCAGTTGATAAAACACGGGTTGTGTGCGAATGGCTCTTCGACCGGTCCGAATCGCAGCGTGATGACTTTGATGCAATGGACGCCGTTGATTTTTGGGACCTTACAAACCGGCAGGACTGGAACGTAAACGAATTGACGCAGCGCGGCGTCTCGTCGCGCGCCTATACCCCAGGACCATATACCGAGCAAGAGGGTTTGCTTTATGCATTTGACCGGCACTACTTGAGTATCATGGAGGCCTAATGCTCGCACGCCGGCTCAATGCGTTTGACGCAACCCTCATCGTCTTAGGCGGCATTGTCGGCGTCGGCATTTTCCAGAACCCATCGGTCGTCGCCGCGCGCGCCCACACGCCCGGCCTGATCATGGCCGCGTGGCTCTTCGGTGGCATTGTCGCTCTGGCCGGCGGGTTTGTCTTTGCCGAGTTGGCTTGGCGCCGTCCCGATGTTGGCGGCTTGTACGTCTACATGCGTGACGCCTATCATCCTGCGCTCGCGTTTATGTACGGCTGGACCGCGCTGCTCGTCATGCAAAGCGGCGGGATGGCGCTGGCTGCGATCACATTTGCCTTCTACGTCGCGCCGCACGTGCACACCGGAACCTCGGGCATTGCCGTTGCCGTGCTTATTATTTTCTCGGCAATTAACTGTGTCGGCGTACGCGAGGGCGGGAGCATGCAAAACGTGCTCATGCTCCTCAAGCTCGCCACGATCGCAGTCCTTGTCGGCGTAGGGTTCGTTGTGTCCCCGAACACGGCGCACGCTACCGCCTCGCTCCCTGCGCTCCCACCGGTCGCGTTCCTTGCGCTCATGGGGGGCGCTCTAATTCCAGTACTCTATGCTTACGACGGATGGCAGACAGCGAGTTTTCTAAGCGGCGAGCTAAAAGAGCCCGCCCGCTCATTGCCGCGCGGCTTGGTCTGGGGCGTGCTCATTGTCATCGTGCTCTACATCGCCGTCAATCTAACGGCGCTGAGAGTATTGGGAGCCGCCGGTCTCGCAGCCACAAATACGCCCGCCTCCGACATCATGCGGCATGCGATCGGCCCGGCTGGAGAGTGGGTCATTGCTGCATTCATCGCACTCTCGGCGCTGGGATTTCTCAGCAATCAAATTCTGACTTCGCCACGCATCTATTTTGCAATGGCACAAGATGGGCTCTTCTTTTCCCAGGTCGCATGGCTGCATCCAACAACCAGATCTCCTGTTGTTGCGATTGCTTTGCAAGGGCTGGCGGCAATAATTATCACGGTCTCCGGCCGGTACGACCAAATTCTAAACTACGTAACATCCATGGATTTTGTCTTCTTTGCCCTAGCCGCGGTCGCGCTCTTTCGATTTAAGCGGGCGACTGATGTATCCGCGCAAAAGGCACCTGGAATGCTTGTGCCCGGACATCCTTGGACAACACTATTTTTTATTGGGGTCAGCGTGGCCATCGTGCTCAATAGTTGGTGGGCGTATCCAGGGGACACGCTTAAGGGTGTCGGCATCTTGCTCGTCGGCGGCCCTGTCTATTACCTGTGGCGCGCGTGGGGTGCTAAAGCTGGTATAAAACGGGAAATTGGGAATAAGTGAACCATGTCAGATGATAACAAAACCTACACGGGCGTGACGCGAACCATGATGGATAAGCTCCGCTCCGGCTTGGAAAAAGCCAAGATTGCGCTCCCTGCGGGCGACTCGGGCGAAATCTCCAGCGCGGGACTGACCGGATCTTTCACCTTTGACGAACGCGGCCAGACGCTCAAACTGCACATACAGAAATATCCGCTGTTTA
>JALYIF010000142.1 GCA_030775925.1 Vulcanimicrobiota bacterium
GTAAACAACCCAGTTTGCGGTCCCGCGACGCCGGTTGCAACAGGCTGATAGCTTGTATTCTGATATGGAATTCCATAGTGTTGATTGAAGATATTGCCCACGTATGCACCCAACGTGAATTTCGGTGCATCGTACTCTAAATCGAGATCTACAGAAGCCGAGGGCTTCGTTAACGCGTTACCGGGCAATGCGGGTTCCGAAAAGCCGCGCGTCGCTGCAATGTTCGGCTTCAAGTAGCTCCCTGGGTAGGCCGGGTCCACATAATTACTTGCATTGTAGGGGAACCCTGGCCCACCCACCCCGCCAATCGGGGCGGCCAGCCCGAAATTCGTTTGGGGAAAAAATTGATACTGTCCGTTGACGAAGTTATAGGTATTGGATCCCACGCCGAACGGAAATCCACCATTGTAAGCGACAACCGGATTGATTCTGAAGCCGTGCTTGGTCTTGTATTCAACTCCTAGACGCGCTTGGAACGGCGGTTGAAATCCGCTCCGGAAGAGCGTGTTGCTCCGAAACAAGAACGCGTTGACGATCGGCAATGAGTCGGTGGCATAATTGGTGCCGGCGGCCCCAGTCGGAGGAGAGCTTGTAAACGAAGATGTGTAGGTCATGCTGAGGAATCCGCCCCAGCCGTAGGGACGGTCCGGGGCCGTCATTTGAAATTCCAGTCCTGCAGTCTTTTCCACCCCGTTCGCGCGCGTGGCGAAAACCGAAGCTGAGGTTTGACCAGTGACCGGGTTTGGCGGCCCGTTAGCTACCAATGTGTTTTCTTCAATGTTGAAACCACGGCGAGCAAAACCCGTCAGTTTCACGCCGAAGCCGCGCAACGAGCCCTTGGTAAATAAGTGCTGATATGCGACATCATAATTACTAAAGGTTGGTGGACCTTGTCCGCCCACGTCGGGAGCGTCCTGCGTTTGATCGTAAAGCCACGCGAGCGACTGCGCATAATTCGCACATGGGAAATAGTACGGGACCCCATTGTATCCGCTGGGGATCAGCGGATTTTGCACGTAGGTTCCGTTCGCATTCGTACCCGGTCCATGGTAACCGCTTCCGCACGAAGCGGCACCGGGTTTGGCCGCAAGCCCCAACAGTAAAGGGTCAACATTTTGGATATCCGCGGGCGTACCGGCGGTTTGCGCAAAGAAGAAGTTTACCGAGCGCCCGTAGGAAGCCCGGACGGAATCGTTGGGAGTGAGCCGGTAGGCTGCTGCGAATCGCGGCTGCACCACGCGTGGCCGCAAGAAGTCGTTTCCAAGGGTGGAGGCGTTCACATCCGATGGATTTGCTAAATCAAGATTAAACGGATTTTTACCGAACTGATAATTCGCGCCGTCGACGCGAATGCCGAAGTCGAGTTTAAGCTTAGGAGTAACCTGCCATTGGTCGCGCAGCCCAATTCCCCACTCCTGAAAAAGCGAGGAATGGTAGTCGATGCCGGCAGTGGGAACTCGCGGCATCACGCCCGTCCATTTTCCGGACGCAACGAGTGCATCGTGAATGTAACAGCCGCCCGGCGCCTGGCATGGATTGGCCGCCGATGAAACTGCGGTGGGATCGGCCGGGAGAAAGAAGTCAGAGACATTCGGTGAGCCGGGGTTACCGGCGGGCGAAAGGTACTCAAGGGGATACAGCAGGCCGTTCACGCCCTCTTGGTGCCAGCGCGGGAATGCATCTTCGTATTTCGTCGCAAGCGTTACGGTATGATTTTCACCGAACACGTGAGTCAAGTCTGCACTGTAAGTTACACGCTGGCCGCCGACCTCTTGAAGGTCGGGGAAGATGGCCGCGCCATTTGTGAAGTTCGTATTTCCGGCGAACTGAATAAAATTCGCGATGCTGGCGGAAAGAAAGGTCGTAGGACTGATATTCCAGTTATAACCCAGCTTCGTAAAGTGCAAGGGTGAATAGCCCGTCTGCTCGGGTTGCACCGGATTGATTGCCGTGGTTGGAACACCCGGAAAATAATGGATTAAACTGTCGTATTGCGCTTGCCCGCCCGGCAGCGGCCCAACCCAAAAAGAATTTGACAACGGGTTATAAGGGTAGTAGAGCGAGGTTCCCGCCGGCAATCCCTGGCCAAGCCCGCCGTAATCTCCAAATGTGCTGTCGTTGGCAGTGCGGTAAAGCAATTGCAGCGATTGATTGTTGTTTTTTCCAAAACGATAGAAAAAATTATCGAGCACATCGTCATGCTGCGTGAAAGACGTACCATTGAACTGCCCGATGGTCGAGGCATCCGCGTTGAAGGGTGAGTAGGACGGCACGCCTCGAATCGAATTGATTGCTAAATAATTTGAAAACCGGCCATTCGGGGTCGCCCAGGCATAATTAAAGTCAAGTGCGTGGTTATAAGCTGGTGAGCCAACACCGATTCCGATTAAGCCTCTTCCAGGATACACACCGCGTCCGGGGACGACGTTGATGACGCCTGCGCCAATGTTTCCTTGCGTAGCATCACCCGAGCCCGAAACGACTTGCAGCGATCCGCCGCTGCCGCCGCTTAAGTTATTCAAGTATCCGTTGGAGCCATTGGCATCAAAGAACGGGACCGAGAAATTGACGCCATCGAACTGATATCCGAGCTCGACCGAAAGCGAACCGCGGACCGAGACATTTCCGTTTGTGTCCTGAACGGCTCCGGGTGCAGCCAGAATTAGATTCTGCTCGTTTACCGAGGTCGCGCTGCCTAAGGCTTGCGTGATCCGGGCGCCGCTTAAGGTTGTTGAGTCAGTTGTCTGACTCGGTTGAAACGCCGAGTTTTGTGCGCGCGACGTAACCGTACCAATCGTTTTGATATTGGAAATCATTACGATAGCGCCCACATCGACGGTTTGATCGCCGAGTACGGTATTGCCCGCAATCGTTCGCGCCTCAAATCCAACATGGTTAAATGTGAGCGTGTACGTATCCGAAGGTAGGCCCAGAAACCGAAAGTGGCCGCCCGCATCGGTTGTGGATTCAAACGAACCCGAGCCGGCGTCCGCGAACACTTTGGTGTCTGCAAGCGGCTTATCAGTGTCGTGGCTAATAACCGTGCCGCGTAGATTACCTTGGGTTCCACCCGCGGCCAGAGCAGATGATACGTTCGTGAGCAACAGCGAGGTGATGAGGCCGAAAGCCAAAAAAACGCGGCCGAAACGAATGTTCGAAAAATTGGTAAATACAAAGGACATGATGCCTCCGGTGCAGCGGATAAAGCAGTCCCAAAGCGCGCAGCGCAGCCAGCCGTCTAACGTTTCCTGATTGCGGTAGCGCTATTTCGGTAGATGGCTGGCGGCTTCGGGACCGTTTCGATTGCCCCTTTAAGACTGCATTAAGGAGATTAAGACTCTTTTTAGGTCACCGGCGGGCGACGGCGGTGGTAGTCAGTACGCGTCTGAAAGCGTGAGGCAATGGCGGTTAAAATCGGCTCTTGAAATGGCCTACCCATAATGGAGAGCGAGGTAGGGAGGCCGTGGTCGCCAAACCCGTTTGGTAACGCGACCGCGGGCCAGCCACACAGGTTGCCGGGTGTTGTCAAATCAATTCCGCCCGGATATTTGGGATAAGCCTTATCGAATGGTACGCCCACCGGGTAGGCAACCGTGGACATGGTTGGCCAGATAACGCCGTCCAGTTCGCCAAACGAGCCCTCCAGCAGGCGCGCCATGATCGTCCTCTGCCGCAATGCATTGATGTATTCAACAGCGGTGACCGCGAGTTGCGGGTAGCCGCCCAACTTGTCGTCCGCCGACTGCAATTCACGCGACCGGCCACTCTCGATGAGATCTTGAAACGCCGCGGCACATTCGCCGTTGACGATGACGGTTGCCGCTTCGTCCCAGGGTGCCTTAGGACGTTCCCATTCACCGACTATCGTTGCGAAGGTCGCCAATTGCTCGACGGCGCGGTTGAAATTCGCTAGCACCGCCGGCATCAATTTCTGTCTCGAATCCTTCAAAATAGCGATTCGCGGGCGCACTTTTGCCCGTGGGAAAGAATGTGTTATCGCAGTCGAATCGAGCGCATCCGCGCCGGCAATCACTCGCAGCACGGCATCCGCGTCGCGGGCCGATCGCGTAATCGGACCGAGTTTGTCCATCGTCCAACAGAGCGCCATGGCCCCGTGTCTACTGACACGTCCATACG
>JALYIF010000143.1 GCA_030775925.1 Vulcanimicrobiota bacterium
GCTTGCGACCCGGGCTTCGAAGCGACATCCGCACCTTCTCCCACTTCAACGGCTTTGACGGTCTGCATCGCCATTAGTGCTCCGGCCAAAATCCCGTCCAGACGAGTATCGGGCTGGCGGTTCGAACCAACGCCAACTGGCATTCCATCAATACGAATAACGAACGTGCCGCCGAGTGTATCACCCGACGTTTTGGCGGCTTCAATTGCGGCAATCATTGCCTCTGAGCTATCGGCATCTGGACAACGGACGTCGCTCAGTGCAAAGGCTTCTTCATCGAACTTCTCTATCGGCGGTGCTTGCACATCACCAATGCGCGACACATACGCTTGCGTGCGGATACCAAGCGCATCAAGAAATTGCGCGCATATTGCACCAAGCGCAACGCGCATCGCCGTCTCACGTGCGCTTGCCCGTTCGAGCACATTACGCAGATCGCGATGCCCGTACTTCAGTGCGCCCGCATAGTCGGCGTGCCCTGGACGCGGATTGGTAAGCGGTTTCCCAGCGCCGGTAAGCGGATCCATCAGCGCCCGATTATTTTCAAAATCGCGGTTTCGCACCACAACGGCGATCGGTGATCCCAAGGTCTCTGAGCCGCGCACACCGGCAAGAAACTCGATCTCATCGCTCTCGATCTTCATGCGGTTCCCACGACCATAACCGCCTTGCCGCGCCCGCAAGGTCGCATTGATCGCATCAACGTCGAGCCGCAACCGCGCCGGCAGTCCATCAAGAATCCCGACCAGCGCCGGCCCATGCGACTCACCAGCAGTCAAATATCGAAACATCTCGAGGCCAAGGATTAGCTTCTGGTCGAGTGTATACCGTTTTTTGTCCCGGAAGCCTGGAAGCGCCTCTAGTGCGTAAGGGTCATTGCGCCGGTTAAAACGTGGGGTGTGATCAGGAAAACAACTTCGTCCCGTTCGTGCGCATGATCCCGGCTACGGAACAATGGGCCAAAAACTGGGATATCTCCAAGATACGGAACTTTTGTTACCGTGTCCGAGTCAATATCACGCAAGAGCCCGCCAAGCACAATTGTCTCATTGTCCCTCACACGAAGTGTAGAATCAACTTTTCGATTTGCCAGAACTGGATAACCGCCGACGAAACTCTGAATTGCACTATATTCCGGATGAATCTCAGCCGTCACACTGCCGTCAGAACCAATTGTCGGAGTCAAGCGGAGCTTAACGCCGATGTCGACGAATTGCACTTGTTGGCCACCCAGCTTCGCGTCATAGAACACCACGGGATAGGTTTGTCCAATTAAGAGATCTGCTTCTCGATTATTTAGCGTCACCAGCTTGGGTGTTGCGAGAATTTTGGCGTGTCCCGATGAGACCAGCGCATTTAACTTCGCATTTACCGCAATGGAATTCTTAGTAAATGTATACGTTGCGCCACCAGGAAAAGGCCTACCCGTTATATCGATCCCGCCGAATTCAAATCCGATGGTACTGTGGTCGTTTTCGGGTTGAAGGTCAGCAACCTTCACTTCAAACATAACCTGCGGAGCGGGAACGTCGACGCTCGCTAGGAACGCCGCCGCTGACTCCTGCATTTCAAAGTTACCATTCACGACTATTGCATTTTGGCGATCGTCCGCAATATAAGAACCATCAGGTAACATGCTTTTGAGCTCCGGGAGTAATTCTGATGGCCGCAGGTAACGCAAAGGAAGCGCTCTTGAGGTCGTACTGCCGTTAATACCATAGCTTGGAGCATCAAGAGCGGCGGCCAGCGTGCGAGCACGGCTTATCGTCGCGGCGTCGCCTGTCACAATCACCGCGCCAGTACGCTTATTCGGAACGACCACCGTGCCTAGGCTTAGTGCGTCGAGCATGGCTCTTGCAACGTCTTCCGCTTTCGCGTGCTTGAGCGGCAGAACGACTGTCTGAGAACTTAACCCGTCACCAATGCCCCCATAGCGCCGGTTCATGGAGCTATTTGTGCCGACAATAAGAATTGCGCCCTCACGCCTGACCGCAAGATCGTGCGAATGAACAAGCACCGAAATTGCCTCGTCAAAGGACACGTTGGTCAGATGGAGCGTCACTTTTTCGGGCTTAATGGATCCATCAGCGACAATATTTTTTCCGGATTCTGATGCCAACAGTTCGAAAACGTCCGTTATGTTCGTATCACGGACATCCAAGGTGATGACATGTTCTTGGCCAGTGGCTGCGGCGCTCGTTAAGGCCATGATGATAGCGACCAGCGTGAGGATAGATCTCATAGCCGGCCTTCTGCTAGCAAGCGTGCCGAGCCATCATCAAGAACGAGACCGTGCTTCGTAATCGCTCGTATCTTGTGTCCGTCCAGGAAATCGCCGACAGATAAAATCCGCGAGTGATCTCCCTCAATGACAAGCGCTTGCGGATGATCGCCGGTAACGATCGCCGATACTGCGAGGCCAGGCAAAGTGATTCCCGTAAGCGATCCCGCCTGTACCCGCGTGCCGATTAAGGCATTAGCAGCCGGCATCGCCTCACTATGACCTTCGCGGATATCCGGCGTCAATACATCTGCTGAAAAGGGATCGCGTCTCACAACCACCCGAATGGGCGCCATCACATCAGACAATGGCGGCGCTTCGACTTTGTGGGTCGCCAATTCTCCCTGCGCATGAACGGAGCCAATCGAGCGTGCAGTCAACGGAGCCAATAAAACCGACGCTACGCATAGCGATGCGGAGCACACCATCATCATACGCCGTGAGGCTTTTTCCAGTGGACGAATATTCATAAAGCTCCTAGGAGTGGGGGAGACGTAACGCGATAGACAAGCGCGTGTATTTTTGCATCCAGTAGCGGCTTTGACGTGCGTGCAGGTTGGCCGCTACTAACGGTGAATCGAATTTCAGTTATTTTGATAAGCACGCGACCGCGTGGCAGTTTTGCGACAAATCCAAGTAGATCAGAGAAGCGGCCACGTATCGAGATATCGATCGCCGAGGTCTCGAGTACTTGCCGTTCGCCTTGTGGCGCCACCGTACGCGCTGACCGTTCAGGTCCTACAATCTCTTGGGGTAGAATTGCCACCACGCGCGCGTGGTGCTGATGTGACAGTTTGTCGACATGAGCCAGGAGTGCGGCAATGGACCTACCCGGCTGGGTTCCGAGCGTTAGCGTTCCAAGCTCGCGTTGGAGTTTAGCCCTCACAAGCAAAATCTGTGTGCTCTGAGCAACGAGTTGGTGATTTGTGCGGGTCTTTTCGTACAACCCAGCCGTCCGCTCTGCTGCGCTGTTAATCTTCTTCTCGTATTGCTGCGTCACAAAATAGTATCCAGTTAGCAAGCCAAATATTGCCAATAGCCATAGGAATCGTTCAAGCATGCCGGCATCGATAACGATTAATGAAAGCTTCATTGCGGCTGGCTGTCAAGGTGAAGCTCGTAGTGAATAATGGATGCTCTACTCGCGCGGTCGTCACCCGCAGCACTAATCAGTACAGGCAAGTAGCGAGGTGTAGCGTTTGCCAATCCCAACATTGTCGCACCGAGCGCCGACAAATCGCCCGCTTTTCCCGTCATGGCAACCCCGGTTCCGTCATTTCCAATAGACGTAAGCCAAACATGCGGAGGGAGACGATTTCCAATATTGGCGAAACGAGCCGCCTCTGCATCACCAGAGCGCTGAAAGCTGCGCACTTCGTTTGCTAGTGAGACCAAATGTTCCAAGCGAGTATACAACACTCTGGTTCTCGAAAGGGCAAAGCGGCTCTGATCGTATTGCTTCCGATAGGCGTTTTCAACAGCAGCGGCAGCACGAAGACGGCCGGCTTCGATCATCCACGCAGCGCTAACAATGCACAGTACAGCACAGAGCGCAAACAACGGGGCTTGCAGCTGAACCGGCACGCGAACTTCGAATAGGCGGCGTAGAAACGCAGGCTTCGCAGTCCGAATATAATCAAATTGAATCATGCCGCGCTTAGACCCCACGTCGCTAAGCCAGCAGCTAGGTTCCAATCTGCTGCACCGGCCCTCACGACGTCAGTTGGGTAGGCATCACCGCGCAAGAGCTTCGATGCCGGTGTTTCCACCAAAAGGCCCGTTGCACGCTCGAGATCAACTGCAAAATTGTTCAAGCGGCAACCGTTTCCAAAAAGCGCCACCCGTGCGAGAACCCCGGTGCGCGACGACGCTGTCTCCAACAAGGATGTGATATCTGCTAAAAATGCGCTTCTCGCACTTTCTCCGGCGCCGGCGGTCCCTAAAATACGCTTGCGTTTTTCCGCGCTGCGCGCGTCTACGGCGAGGTCGCGCTCGATACCCCGCGTAATCTCGGCCCCGCCAGCTACATGCTGTAGCGTTAGAGGCGCTGATCCGGCGTAGATGTGAATGCTGGTCCGCTCATGCCCAATGTCCAGAATAGCGTCGTATCCAGGTAGAGCCCGTCCTAAAGCGAGTCCTTCGTGATCCGCAGCCAAGGGGCGCAATCCGGCAGCCTTTATGGTGGCAATTCGTGAGTGCAGCACCTTAGCCCGGATGACTCCGATTGCATAAACTTCAGTCCGCTCCTCGACCGGATGCATACGAACGAGCGCTTCTTCAATCGAATAATCAATGTAGCGCTGCGCCTCGAACACAGCTGCGCGCCCACGTTCCATTTCAGTCATTTTCGGAAACTCAACGCTTCGCAGCACGGCATCTGGCTCTCCCACGCTCAAGACGCAGCGGCGCTCAGCAGTTTGCAATTCTTCGTATGCCTCCTCGATTGCCGCGGCGACGTATTCTTGGTCTATGATTATCCCAGATGTCGCCACATCTTGAGCAAGATCACGCGTCGCCACTGCCCGAAGTTTTGGACCGTCCTCCGTCACCACCGTGTGGACCAGTCGCAGGCGAGTTGCCCCAATGTCTACGCCAAGCGGTAGCGAACGCATCATGCGCTACACCATTTCAAGGCAACGGACACGCAGGATCCAAAAGCGAGATACGGGGCAAAACGTAGAGAACTAC
>JALYIF010000144.1 GCA_030775925.1 Vulcanimicrobiota bacterium
GTATAAAAATCTCCGTCAATCCGCTCCACGAGCGTCGCGCCAATGCCCTGAATCCCGTAGGCGCCTGCCTTATCCATGGGTTCCCGGCTCGCGACGTAGCTGGAAATTTCCTCATCGGATAAGGGAAAAAAGCGCACGCTCGTGCTTTCAATGCCCGCAACATCGGTGCTGCTTTTGTGGTCCAGAAATGTGAATGCCGTGTGGACGGTGTGCATGCGGGTACTTAATGTTCTTAACATGCGCTCCGCGTCGCGTGCATCGGTGGGCTTCCCGTATGCAACACCGTCAACATCGACCACGGTGTCGGATGCAACAATCGGCAAGTCGGTTCGACGTGAGAAAACATCGAGCGCCTTTTCCCGAGCGTGCGCGATGGCAAGGTCGCGTGGCGAAAGATGTTCGATTGCAGGCTCAGCATACGTACTCGGAACGACTTCCACGTCGAGCCCGATCGAACGCAAGAGTTCCAGGCGTCGCGGCGATGCGCTCGCAAGAATGATGCGACTGAGGATCACTGGTACGCGCGGCCGTTGATTTTGATGTAGCCAGACGGGTGTCTTCCGCGTGGATCGTGATGCGTCCAGTGAATCACACCGTCGTTGCATTCGTATTGACCCATTAGCTCGACCGTGTCGCCGGGATGCATCGGAATGTATCCGGTAATGTCGATGTTGTCTTCAATATGTAACGTTGGGGCTGTAGCCTGCATCCGGAGGGTAAAACCCTCGTGCGATCCGTTACGTCCGTGCCGTACGCCGAGCACTCGCGCAACGGTGCCACCGATGGTCACTTCGGCGTGCTGCGCGCCTCGTGTGCAAGCGGCTTGTGCGCCACTCAGGTCGTCGGATTGCGCTGCGTTGGGCGAACATGCACCCAGAACCAGCAGCGCAGCCGCTTTAAGCCACTTCATGTTTTAATGCGTATAACTCGTGGTCAACGATGTAACGCCACGCCGGCTCGGGCACGAGATAACGAACGCTTTTGTGCTCGGCAAGCAGCTTGCGAATCAAGGTGGCTGACTCCGGTACTTCGGGTAGATTGAGCGTTTTTACCTTATCCCGTAAGGAAATCGGGATCGCCTCCAGTGCGCGCGCGAACGCTGTTTCACTCACGCCGGTGCGCGGAGCGACGACAAAATGTTCGAGTTGTGCGAGCACGTCCTGCATGCGAACCCAGTTGCCGTTGACCAGCGAATCGGAGCCAACGATGAAGGTCAGCGAGTCGCCGGGATAGCGGGCTTGCAAGCGCGGAATGAGATCGGCCGTAAAGCCCGTCGCATCCTCCGCCAAATCTGTTTGGTCCAGTGCAAAATGCGGATTGCCGGCAATTGCGCCCGCGATCATCGCGCAACGCTGCTCAGCACTGCACAGCGCAGGCGAGCGGTAGTGCGTAAGGTTGGTGGGCACGAACAAGACTTTGTCGAGATCTTCTAAATGCCGCGCGGATTCTGCAATGAATAAGTGCGCGTTGTGAATTGGATCGAAGGTTCCGCCGAAGATGCCGAGTCTCATGAATAGAGAAACTCGTTGCCACCGATACCGATGGTATCGCCTTCAACAGCGCCCATCTCGCGCAATTTTTTATCGACGCCCATCTTGGCCAGCGTTTGTTCAAAGCGCGCCAAGCCTTCGTCGGAATCAAAGTCAGTCATTGCCGCCAAGCGTTCCACGCGTTCGCCGCTGATGACATAGACGCCGTCATCGATTTCGATGTGGAATGCTTCTTTAGGCGTGAGATGAATCTGCGCCGGCTCTGGGCTGGCGATCTCCGGCAGCGGCGTCTCTTGAATGGTCTTCCATGCAGCAAATACCAGATCGCGAATGCCTTCATTGGTGGCCGATGAAATGCCGCGGATGTCGGGGAATTGCTCGCGCAGTTCTGCCAAGCGTTCTTGCGCGTCGGGCAAATCTAATTTTGAGACAACCAGAATGATGGGACGCTGCAAGAGTTGCGCGTTCCAAGACTCGAGTTCGTGTTCGATCGTCGCTTTATCGTGCAGAATCTCTTCAGTCGTCTTGGCTCCGTCGAGCAGATGCAGCAAGACGCGCGTGCGCTCGACGTGGCGCAAAAATTGATCGCCCAGGCCCGCACCTTGGTGAGCGCCTTCGATCAGACCCGGGACGTCCACCATCACAAACGACTCGTCTTCGAGAACTCGTACGACGCCTAGCTGGGGCTCGAGGGTGGTGAAGGGATAGTCCGCGATCTTCGGGCGCGCCGCGGAAACCACGGAAAGCAAGGTTGACTTGCCGGCATTGGGCAGGCCGACCACGCCGCAATCGGCGAGCAGCCGCAACTCTAGACGCAGCGTGCACTTCTCGCCCGGCTCGCCTTTTTCAGCAAAATGGGGTGCCTGCCGCGCGCTGGTAGCAAAATGCTGATTGCCGAGGCCGCCTTTGCCGCCTTTGGCCACCATCATGCGTTCGCCGGGCTTATCGAGATCGGTAAGGAGTGATTCCGATTGGCCTTCGAGGGTGCGATACACGAGGGTTCCGACGGGGACGGGGATGATCAGGTCCTCGCCCGCGCGGCCGGATTTGTTGGACGTCGACCCGCCGTTGCCGGCATCTGCCCCGAAATGCCGCTTGAAGCGAAATTCTACGAGGGTGGAAAGCTCGGGGGTGGCCTCAAGAAAGATGTGCCCGCCGCGGCCGCCGTCGCCGCCGGCTGGTCCGCCCTTGGGAACATACTTCTCACGGCGCCATGCGACCATGCCGTTGCCGCCGTCGCCGGCTGCGATGGTAATGGTGGCCTCATCAATGAATTGCACGCTAGAGAAGTTTACCTCAAAAAATGAAGAGAGCCCCCTTCGGGACTCTCCTCGGAATGCTTACCGGAAAATCCGGGTTATGCGGCTGCGACGAGCGGCCGGATGTGGACGTGCTTGCGGTTGCGCTGCATGGTGAACTCAACGGTTCCCTCAACGAGCGCGAACAGCGTGTGATCCTTGCCCATGCCTACGCCCTCTCCGGGGTAGAACTTGGTTCCGCGCTGGCGGATCAGGATATTCCCGGCAACGACGTGCTGGCCGCCGAATTTCTTGGTGCCTAGGCGCTGGGAGTGTGAATCCCGGCCGTTGCGAGTGGAGCCGCCGCCCTTTTTGGAGGCGAACAGCTGAAGATCGAACTTGAACATAGCTCGCAGAGTTTAGCAGATACCCCCCACTATTGGCAATAGACGAGGACTCACGGGGCTGAGCCCACCCGTGTCTGGCTGAGCTCCCAACGTGTCAGGCTGAGCTCCCAACGTGTCAGGCTGAGCTCGCAACGTGTCAGGCTGAGCTTGTCGAAGCCCCCAAAACGGATGAGCGCGCCTCATCAAGGCGCCGTGAGGAATTCTCGAGCCTCCGCTATACCTTGTGGTGGGCGAGCAGTTCTTGGGCGCGGGCGACAATATCCAAACGTATTTCGATCGGTTCGATGATCTCAACCGTTGTGCCCCACGTAAGGAGGCTATGGATGGC
>JALYIF010000145.1 GCA_030775925.1 Vulcanimicrobiota bacterium
CGCGATTTCGTACCGAGTGCCGATAAAATCTTTTCGTAGCAATGGACGCGTCGTATGAGGCCGGACCAGGTCCAGAAAGGCGAGCTCGCCTAAAAAGTGATCGCTTTCGGTAATAATGCTCATCGCTTGAACGCCGGCGCCGTCGTACAGACGAGCGATTGCCACCGGTTCAAAGTTCTTAGAGATTAGGCCGGCAGACGGCGAAGCGCGTTTGATTTCTCCGATTATTGCTGGCACTGGGCAGTCCGCAAGAGCACGCGTAAATGGCCGGCGCTGGGCGGCGCGCTCTAGTCCTTCGCGTCGCATTTGACTGTACGGTTGCGCTGCTTCGTCACGCGCGCGCACGACGGCCTTTGCAGCAAATATGCGCTCTAAAATATCGCTCATGCGGGCAGCGATCTCAGCGCATCGAATATGGCGTAGGCTTTTCCGTTTGCGAGAACTTCTCTGGCCATAGCCAATCCTTCGCCAATATCCGCCGCTTTGCCGCTCACGTGCAATGCTAAACCGGCATTAAGCGCGATAACATCGGCACGACCCGATTTCTCTCCCTCCAGAATCGAAATGAATGCGCTGCGGCACTCTTCGCGCGAACCGCCTTGGATCTCGCAAAGTGGAACGTTCACGCCGTACACTGCGGGGTCCAACATCCAACGTTGGCTCCGCTCCTGGTTGAACGCATAGACCATGGTTGGCCGGTCTCCGGCAACCTCGTCAATCCCGGAGCCGTGAATGACTGCGCCCGCCTGCGATCCCAATGCTTGCAGCGCGTCGCCGACGAGCTCCAACTGCGATTCCCGGGCTACGCCCACAACTTGATGGGTAGCCCGAGCCGGATTGGTGAGAGGCCCCAGGACATTAAATAAGGTCCGCACACCCAATTCACGGCGCACGGGAGCGATATTTTTCATAGCCGGGTGATAGCGGGCGGCGAACATAAAAGTAAATTTAAAGCGCTTAAGCGCGCTAGCCGCTCGCTGAGGGTCAAGATCGATCGGTACGTTACACATTTCCAGTACGTCTGCGCTGCCGCATGCACTGGAAGCGGCACGGTTCCCGTGTTTAGCCACCGGGACATCACATGCGGCGACCACGAATGCAACGATGGTGGAGATGTTAATCGTGTCTGCCCCGTCGCCACCTGTCCCACATACGTCCACAACCACCGGAAGATCGTGCTCGACGTGCAGGCTTCGCTCACGCATTGCCTGCGCGGCTCCCACGACTTCTGAAACGCGCTCGCCACGCGCCGCAAGCGCGGTAAGCACGCCGGCAGCTTGTACGGGCGTAACGGCACCATCCATGACCGCACCGATGAACTCACGCGCTTCATTCGCATCGAGCACGTGTCCGTCCAGCAAGCCGCGCAACAATTTTGGGTACTCCATCATCCTAAGTGCTCATATACGGCCCGGAAGCGCCGCGAACCCGTGTCTGCTCATAAAAACGCAAAACGCCCCGGGTCGCACCCAGAGCGTTTTGTATAGATCATTCCGGCTACTTAGCGGACGAGTTCCAGCATCGAAAGCTCGGCGGCGTCTCCGGGACGTACGCGCGTTTTTGTAATGCGAGTGTATCCGCCATTACGGCCCTTAAGGCTTGGCGCAATCTGGTCTACCAACTTAGCGACGACCTTGGGTTCGGTGAGATAGCTCGCTACCAAACGGCGTGAGTGCAGATCCCCCCGGCTTGCCTGTGTGATCAAACGCTCGATGACCTTACTGACTTCCTTTGCCTTGGTGGTAGTCGTTTCAATCTTCTCGTGTTTGAAAAACGAGGTTGCGAGATTGCGGAGCAGCGCTTTGCGATGTCCAGCTGGGCGCGACATGCGCTTACTTGCGATTTGATGTGGCATGATGTTATATCGTTGCGACTACTGGCGCAGCGACAGTCCCCTCTCCTCAAGAACTTGTTTAATTTCGTCAAGTGACTTTTTGCCGAAGTTGCGCATTTTGATGATCTCGTCTTCGCTCATGTCCAGCAGTTCGGAAACCTTTGAGATGCCGGCGCGCTTAAGACAGTTGAAAGAGCGCACAGAAAGATTCAGCGTTTCGACCGGAACGTCCCATTCGCTCACCGGAGCGGCAGCAACAGGCTTCTCTTCTGTATTGAAATCCACAAAGAGGTCCAGCTGCTCTTGCATAATTTGCGCCGCAATCGAAAGCGCTTCATCCGGGGTAATCGATCCATTGGTTTCAATCTCGAGTGTTAAACGATCGAAATCGACGTTCTGGCCGACGCGGGTGTCGTCTACGGTGAAATTGATTTTGCGAATCGGCGAGAAGATCGAATCGAGCGGGATCAAGCCGATCATATGCTCGACATTACGCTGGCGATCCGAAGTCACATAGCCACGATGCTTCTCGACGCCAATCTCCATCGCGAGACGGGCTGATTTGGCGGTCAAGGTTGCGATATGATACGTTGGATCCAAAATCTCAACGTCGGCATCGGGGGTAATATCGGC
>JALYIF010000146.1 GCA_030775925.1 Vulcanimicrobiota bacterium
GGTGTAGAGGCTTCCACCTTGGCGCCGGTCTTTGTAAGGATCTCAGGGAGTAAAGGCTTTAAAAACCCGTCTTCTAGGATGAGCGCTGCCAACGGAGTGTGTTCGTACGAGCTAACGGACATCAAGAAATGAACCTCAAGCTTGTTGTATATGCGCAACGCTTCTATAATATCGGCTGGTATGCGAAAAGGCGCAGTCGGCAGCAAGATGACGACGGCCTGGTAGATTTCCCCCTGATGCTCCATTTCATCCAGGGCATGGAGGGTGACCTCGACGACGCCTGCGGGATCAACTGACAGTTCACGAGGCCGCATGAACGGTACAGACGCCCCCGCCTTCCTGGCAAGTTCAGCGATCTCTGCATCCTCGGTACTCACGACGATGTTGGAGAAAATGCCAGCTTCCTGAGCGCACCGCACAGCTCGCGAGACGAGCGGCTCGCCGCCCAGTTCGAGGGCATTCTTGCGTTTGAGCCGATTCGATGCGGCTTTGGCGGGAATTAAGGCCAGGAGGCGTTGCTCGTTCATCTGCGCATGACTTTCCCGGGTGCATGGGGTACTCTTGCTTATGCACTTCGACGATTCGCCATGCCCCACCGAGAAGAAGCTCGCGAATTTCCCCAAGTACATTCGACGCCAGACCATGGCCCGCACCCTGGTGCAGTACGAGATATTCAAGCGTCAAGTTTCTGTAAAAGGATGTGTGGTCGAATGCGGCGTGCATCACGGCGGCGGGGTTATGGCCTGGGCTCAGTTCTCTGCCATTTTAGAGCCCTACAATTATCGTCGTAAAATTATCGGCTTCGATACGTTCGAAGGATTTCCCGACGTCTCGGATGTCGACAAAACGCGACCCGTAGTTCAGGCCGGGATGTTCAAAGAAGACTACAACGTCTTAGAAGAACTCGGAGCTTCCGTGCAAGCTTTCGATGAAAATCGCTTCTTGAATCACATTCCGAAGGTACAGTTGGTGCAAGGTGACGCCAATGAGACGATTCCGGCTTATATCCAAAGCAATCCTTGGCTTGTAGTATCCTTGTTGTATCTTGACTTCGATATCTACAAGCCTACCGCGACAGCGCTCGAGCACCTTATTCCGCGTATGCCGGTGGGGGCAATCATCGCTTTCGATGAGGTTTGCAATGAAAATTGGCCCGGCGAAACCCAGGCTCTGATTGAATCGTTGGAACTCAATCATCACCGCCTGGAGTGTTTTCCATTCGAGCCGAACATTTCGTTTATTCAGCTGCAATGAGTTTCTCCAAAGGCTGGGACTTACGATTCGAATCTGGTAAAAGCCATAGCGAGTGGCCGTGGACCGATGTAGTAAGCTATGTAATGCGGTACGCGCAGCCGCAGCCCGGCTTGAAAGTTCTGGAACTTGGCTGCGCAACCGGCGCGAACGCCGGCTTTTTTTTGACCAAGAAAGCGGAATATTTTGCGATAGAGGGCAGCGCTGCCGCCGTCAAATCCTTTAAATCGCGATTTCCAGCCTTTGCCGCGCGGATTGCCCTTGGCGATTTCACAGTGTCGTTTCCATTTAAGGGTCCATTTGATATTATTTTGGACCGTTCGGCCGTAACGCACAACGACCATCGCTCAATCGTGCGCACGTTGGCCCTTGCGCACTCGGCTTTGCGCGAAGGGGGATACTATATCGGTATCGACTGGTTTTCAACGCGTCATGACGAGGCGCGTCGTGGTGAAATCGGTTTGGATTCTTTTACTCGAACCTATGACTCAGGGCTATTTGCGGGTATCGGGAATGTGCATTTTTCCGACGAGCAACATATGCGCGACTTATTCTCCGCTTTTTCCATCGTGCTACTCGATGAAAAAATATACGAGCAGTGCGAGCCGCGGCCGGCATCTTCAAGGGCGACTTGGATCGTCGTTGCCCGGAAAGTTTAGATGGACGAAAAACAATTTGCTGAACTGCTTGCAAAGAGCACTGGCTTTAAATCTAACCGTTTTCACCCTTTTGTATGGATCGTCGGCGATCCGGTGATCGGCGAAAACGTTTATATAGGGGGCTTTTCTGAGGTGAATGCCAAGGACGCGAAAGTTGAAATCGGAAATTTCTGCGACATCGCGTCGTTCGTGAGCATAAATGCTGCAGACTCACACAAGCTCACAATCGGAATTGCATCCGAAGTTGAGCGAAAAGATATTTCACTCGAAGAGCATGTATTCGTAGGCTCGCATTGTGTAATTAAGGGAGGAGCACACATTGGGCATCATTCCGTCGTTGCGGCGGGCACCA
>JALYIF010000147.1 GCA_030775925.1 Vulcanimicrobiota bacterium
ATTCCAAGGAGCAGCGGGACAAAATCGCCGAGTTGGTGCGCAGCGGCATCGACGAGGGCGCAACCCTCGTTCAGCAATCGTGTGAAATCCCAGCTTCGGGGTACTATTTTCCAGCCTCATTTTTCACCGGGGTGCAGCAGTCACACCGAATTGCTCGCGAAGAGATTTTTGGGCCGGTACTTTCCATCTTAACATTCCGGACGCCGGATGAGGCCGTCGAGAAGGCCAACAATACTCCCTACGGACTCAGCGCCGGTATCTGGACCGATCAAGGCTCGAAAAATATGTACATCGCGCAACATTTAAAGGCCGGCGTTATTTGGTGCAACACGTTTAATCAATTCGACCCCAGTTCTCCCTTCGGCGGCTATCGCGAGTCAGGGTTTGGGCGCGAGGGTGGCGTACACGGACTTCGGGAATACATGACTCACTAGCTGGCTTCCGGGTGTGGAGGCACATTTTGACAGACCTTCTCTGGACCTTTGAACCGTGAGGCATACGCTGGATGCCTTGGAGCCGCTATATGCGTCGCTCTTTACCTTTTACCCGCAGGGTATGGCTCGCATTACTCTGGACGGCATCATTGTCGAAGCAAACCAGGCGCTTATTAAGCGCAGTGGTTTTTCACGCGACCAGCTCGAGGGGCGCCACGCCCGTGAATTTGCGTCCGCCCCGAGCCGTCACTTTGTGGACGAACTGGTAAACGAACTCGCACAAGGGCACACATCATTTCGCGAACTGCATCTCGTTCACAAACAGGGAGCGGTCGTCCCCCGCCGCTTTACCGTCGTGCCTTCCATTGTTGAGGGAGCATTAGTCTCCGGCTTTTTGGTTATCCAAGACATCACCGAACGGGTTCACGCGCAAGAACTCATGCGGTCGCTCTTCTCCCATCACCCGCACGGCATCGCAACAATCGATCCTACAGGCAAAGTGTTAGAAGTGAACGATGCCCTGATGGCCATGAGCGGCTACCGCCGCCGGGAACTCTTAGGCGCCAACATCATTGACTTTGCGGGCCCCGAAACGGCCGGAGTCCTGGCAGACTTTGTGCAACAGACGCTCTCGGGAACGCCGCAAAGCGCCGAATTCCGCCCATATCGCAAAGACGGCACACGCGGATTCGTTCAATTGACGACCATCCCCATGCAAGTGGAGGATGAGGTGGTTGGCGTCTACCTTGTTTTTCAAGATATCGAAAAGCAAAAGCATTCTCAGGAAACACTCCACACGCAGAGCGCACTTTTGCGCGAAAGCGAAGAGCGCTTCCGTTCGTTGTTCGTGCAAAATCCTGACGGGGTTGTCGTCCTCGATCGCGACGGCACCATTATCGATGCCAACGAACCGCTCTTGGTCATTGGCGGATACCCGCGCGACCAAGTCATTGGGCAAAATTTTAGAAGCCTTGTCAGCGATGATGAGTTACATCTCGTGGCACCGTACATCGAGCGCGTCCTCGCCGGTGAAACCGTGCACTATCAATTCACGCTTCATAGTCCGCATACCGGCGAGCGTCATTTGAAAGTAACGAGCTTTCCAGTTCAGTCAGCCGACAAAGATACCGGCATCTACGCAATCGTCGTTGATGCGACTGCCGAGCAGGCCGCGCAAAAGCTCGCCGAGGCCCAGGCAAAACGAATCCGCGAACTCTATCTCATTGCCGCCAGCGCGAACATTGCGGATTCTCAGATCGTGAACATGCTGGAAACCGGCTGCCGGCTCTTGGGCATGGAGACTGCCGCCATTATCGATGCCACGAATGATTGCAAAATAGAACACCGTTTCACTACGCATGCGGTCGAATCCGGCGACGAAGGCGAAAGCCTCATTGCCATCGCCTCAGAGGTAATGGCAACACTGGAGCCGGTTATGATTATGCCCGCGCGCCAGCTGCGCGGCCGCTATCGCTCGGGCATCGGCGTGCCTTTAAGAATCAATGGCTTGCCGTTCGGTGCGTTGGTTTTTGCGAGTTCCAGCGCCGATCGCGTGAGTTTTGCGGAAACCGATATCGATCTCGTAGCCCTGATGTCGGCATTGCTCGGCAGTGCTCTAGAGCGGCGCCGGTCTAGAGCAAACCTAAAGACGCTGGCGTACTTTGATGCCCTCACCGGCCTTCCGAATCGCGTCTTCTTTCAAGAGCGCCTGCGCGATGCCGTCGAATCGGCGCAGACGAACCTCTTGCGCGTCGCGGTTATCTTCTTCGACCTCGACCGCTTTAAAGATGTCAACGATACGCTGGGCCACGCGCTCGGGGACCGGCTCCTGCAACTCGTCGCCGGACGCCTGGTTGAAACCGTCGCGCATCGGGGCATCGTCGCGCGCATGGGCGGCGACGAGTTCGTGGTGCTGCTTCCAAACTGCGAGTCGCTCGACGAAGTTCGTCACACCGCCGAAGAGCTGCTTTCCGCTATTGATGGTTCTTACACGATTGATGAGTACGAGCAATTCATCACGGCAAGTGCAGGCATCAGCGTCTATCCGGACGATGGCAAAGACGATCAAACGCTCATTAAGAACGCAGATATTGCGATGTACCGCGCAAAAGACCTCGGATCAAACGCCTACCAACTGTATGCGCCTAGTTTCGAGGCCAACATTCAGATGCGCCTGTCGCAAGAAAAGCTTATCCGCCGCGCACTGGAACATGAAGAATTTGTCGTTCACTACCAGCCCCAGGTTGATATGCTTACCGGCCGCATTGTGGCGCATGAAGCGTTAGTTCGGTGGAACCACCCCAAGACGGGCATCATCTTCCCGGCACGCTTTATTCCCAGCGCCGAGGTCAGTGGACTCATCGTGCCGCTGGGCGATTTTGTCTTGCGCAAGGCGACCGAGCAGACCCGCATCTGGCAAAAACAGTATCCCGGGCTGCGCATCGCCGTCAACCTGTCGGCCAAGCAATTCCATCAGCCGGATTTGCGCTCTAGCATTTTGAGCGCGCTCCAAGCGGCACATCTCGACCCGG
>JALYIF010000148.1 GCA_030775925.1 Vulcanimicrobiota bacterium
CTTCAACGATCCGCGCTACGTCAATCTTTAACGGGTCAAATTGCGTGGTGCGGTTGCTTCGATGCGCCAGGGGCGCTAAGTCATTCACGTGCTGTATCGCTTGCCCCCGCAACATAGCGACCGATGACGCGGTCACGCGCGATTGATCGAAGTTTACGCGCTCCACGAGCGGGGCGCGGTCGTAACACCAGCCCCACGCTGCATAAAATGCAACGCCATACAATGCGCACACGCAAGCGGTCTCTAAAACGTAGCGAGTAAAGCGGCCCCGGCGCGGGCCCGTACGGCGCCACCACACGACGGCGCGCACGAGTACCAAAACAATGCCCGCCAGCATGAGCCAATCGCCCACCGGGAAGGGCACACTCCCACTCACGGACCCCAACGTTGTTTCGAGCACCGGGTAGTAACCGTTAATGAATTGCGCTTCGACCCAACCCGCCCCGGGATGGATGGCAAAGACCACGATCGCGGCCGCAACAACGAGCGTTTGAAAAAGGACGACCGGCGTGCCGCGATTCATAGTCCGATCGATTCTCCGGGAAAAGAAAAAGAGCCGTCTTTGAGACGGCCCTTTTCCAACAACTGCTGGTGCAGCGAGTTCGAACTTAGCGCTTGCTGAACTGGAAGCGTTTGCGGGCGCGCTTGCGGCCGTACTTCTTCGATTCTTTTTCGCGCGGGTCGCGCGTGAGCAGGCCGTTGCGGCGCAGCGTTTCGCGCAAGGTTTCATCCATGGCAAGCAATGCGCGGGCAATTCCGTGGCGCACGGCTCCGGCTTGACCGGCAACGCCGCCGCCTTCAGCCTTGACCGTGACGTCAAAACGCGATCCACTCTGTGTGGCCTCGAGCGCTTGGCGCACGATCATCTGCAAGGTAGGCCGCGGAAAATATTCATCACACGGCTTTTTGTTGACGGTAATAATGCCCTGGCCCAGTGTGAGTCGAACACGCGCGACGGAGCGCTTGCGACGGCCAGTACCTTGGAACGTTGACGAATCGATCACGGGTGCTCCTAAACGAGGGGTTTGGGCTGTTGCGCTTCGTGCGGGTGCGATGCGCCGGTATACACATTCAAACGGGTCAACTGCACATCGCGCATGCGGTTGGTCGGCAGCATGCCGCGAACGGCGCGCTCGATCAAACGCTCGGGATGCTTATCGCGTACTTCCTGTGCCGTCTCGCTCTTGAGACCGCCCATGTAGCCGGTGTGGCGGATGTACGTCTTTTGCAGCCATTTGTTGCCGCCGAGTTCCACTTTATCGCAGTTGAGCACCACCACATGATCGCCATTGTCGATGTGCGGTGTCCAGGTGGGTTTGTGCTTACCGGAAAGGGCGCGAGCAATGCGAACCGCCAGTGTGCCCAGACGTAGTCCGGCCGCATCGACGATATACCAATCGTGCTGGGTCTCCGCAGTCTTCATTTGATAGGTACGCATTACAATAATCGCCTTTAAAATTAGTATCGTGGAAATAGCCGCTCCCGGATGCGGGTACGGCAACCGCCGTATTGTATCGAAGAATCTTCTTCGCCGTCAAGGCCGCCCGTCGGAAGGGGGGTCCTTCAGCCCCGCATATTGCTTCCCAGGGCCCCTCGTGGAGGCCGCTTGGCGACCGATACACTAAGAACGATGAGTATGACCGTATTGACTGCCAGCCTCGCCTTGGCCCTCATTTTGGCCGGAGTTGCAATCACCCAGTGGATCCGGCTCGCCCGCCTGGTAGCTGATAATCGGGCAAAAGTCGGCGACTTGGTCAATGACGTCCGCCTTGGCCGGCCAGCAAATTTCCATGATGCGGCCGCATTGCTGGGGAGCGAAAGCGGCGCCGCCCTCAACGACCTCGTGGCCATGTGCAGCGGAAACAATACGCGCGACAACCAGCTTCGAGCACTCGGCACCTCGGCGGACGCCGTCTTGGAACGCCACGAACGCTTGAGCCAACTGCTCCAAACGCATCAAGATGCGGTGGGCGAAACACAGGCCGCCGCGCAGACCGCCAACACGGGCATTAGCCTCCTCAATACGGGCGCCGTGGAACTGGCTAATAGCGTTGCGGACTCGTCCGCCGCTATCGAACAGACATTTGCTTCCATTAAGATCGTCTCGGACAACATGGGCAGCCTCGCGGACACGGTCAATAATGTAAGTGCCGCAATCGGCGAACTCGCCGTCTCCATCAATCACGTCGCCGGCAATGCGCAAGAAGCCAATCAGCTCTCGCTGCAAGCCGATGAAAAAGCGCGCGACGGCGGCAAAGCCGTAGAACGTTTGGTCGAGTCAACGCGCGAAATTGCAACCGATATTCGCGCCGTCGTAGCGAAGATGGAAGAACTCGGCAGCGCGTCGGCCCAGATTTCTAACATTGTCGAAGTCATCGATACGATCGCGGATCAAACGAATCTCCTCGCACTCAACGCCGCAATCGAAGCCGCGCGAGCAGGCGAACACGGACGCGGTTTTGCCGTCGTTGCAGATGAAGTGCGCAAGTTGGCCGAAAACTCGGCTTCGTCTACCAAAGAGATCGGACATCTCGTTAAAGACATTCAAGCCAAAACGGGCGAGGTTGTGCGCTCGACGACTGCATCCGGCAACAAAGCTTCCACGGGCCTGCAGATGGCCGATCTTGCGGGTCGCGCGATTAGCGACATTCTCGATGCTGTTTCCGAAGCGAGCCGTTTGATCGAGCAAATCTCGAACGCTGCACGGGAACAAGCCGCGGGAAGTACGGCAATCGTGAATTCCGTCGAGCAGATGAACGATCTTATGCGCGAAGCCGCGCGCTCTCTGGACGAACAGAATGTCTCCAATCAAGCAATGACCATGACCGTCACGCATATGCAGCGGTTGACCGATCAAGTGACCGGCGCGATCGAGCAACAGCGCGTAGCATCGCGCGCAATCGAGCAAGCGGCGGAAAAACTCGAACAAGCCACGCATAGCAGCATCGCAACATCTGCTGAGATTGAAGAGGCGGCTGTCTCTTTACGCTCGCATGTGAGCAAACTGCTAGGCGATCAGGGCAGCCTCGGACGATCCTCGCTCGCACAGCTTGCGGGGTCGCGCAACTAAGAACCCGAGAGCAGCGGCGGCAACGCAAACGAATCGAATTCCGGATACCGAACGCCTGCTAAAAATAATCCGTGTGCCGGCGCCGTATGCCCCGCCATCGCACGATCTCGCGCCACGAGCATAGCGGGAATTGTCTCAGGCGCCCGGCGCCTGTTTCCCACCTCGAGCAACGTTCCTACAATGTTGCGAACCATGCGGTGCAAGAATCCGTCGGCCGTAATCGTGATAGTGAAGAGATCATCTTGCCGGTCGCACACAATCCGTTTCACGGTCCGAATCGTCGGTCCGGATTCCGGAAGCGCGCCGCAAACGGACCGGAAGTCGTGCTCGCCGATCAGGTGTGCTGCCGCCTCTTCAAGCGGTTCCGGATCGATCGCTCCATAGAAATGATACGTATACCGTTGCATGAGCGCTGAGGGCATCCGCCGATTGAAGACAACATAGACGTAGGTGCGTTCGATCGCACTAAAGCGCGCGGAAAAGTCTTCGTCAACAACGGCGACGTCACGCACGGATACGTCATCGGGAAGATTGCTGTTGAGCGCGATCGCCATGCGTTCAAATGGAAAATCTCGCTGCGTTGCAAACGAGATGACTTGGCCGGTGGCATGGACCCCCGAATCGGTGCGGCCCGCAGCAGTAACTTTGATTGGCTCAGATAGGAGGGCGCTGAGGGCTCTCTCCAATTCGCCGCCGACCGTACGCTCTGCGGGCTGCCATTGCAGCCCGCAGAACTCGGTCCCGTCGTATTCGACGACGGCGCGAAGCTTCTTAAACGGTGGCAGTCCGTTTGCGACTGGGAACCGGACGTTTCTCGTCTAAGTCGAGAACGTCAGCCCACGTCGTAATATCGTCGCGGTCCGGCGCGAGCTGCTTGCGCATGGTGGTCATCATTTCCAACGATTCACCGGTAGGAGCATGATTGACGTACTCCTGATTCCAGGCTTCAATCTCGGCGGGCGTTTTCTTATGGATAAACGTACCGGCGTATTCCTTTACCTCGTCGTCGCTCTTCGCATTTTTGACGACGTCGAGATACTTCTCGTGGTCGATGCCGAGGAAGCCGAAGACCGCTTGATCCATCGGGCAATTGTAGTGATACTCGCCGATGTTGCCGTGGGCTACGGCTTTGGCCTTATCGGTTGTGCGCGCGAGTTGAACGATGCCATGCATCTTCTCATGAACGCTGCGCGGAAATTCTTTTGTTAAATCCATACTATATGCTCTCTTTCAGTGGGGACATTGGCTCTAGAACCCCCCAAGGCAAGCATGGTTGCGGCGGTAACCACCGAGTAACCGCATATCCGCTAGGCACCGGCCATGCACGTCGTGTGCTTGCAACCGCAGCGACCATGTGGATCGGCGTCGTCTTCTTTTTGGGCGCTTTGGTCACACCACTTGCCGCAGTAATCTTCGCCGAGATCCACCGGGCACGAACACTGTTCGTGACTACAAATCAGTCCGTCCATATATCTCCTTGGTTTGGGTAAGTGTTCCAAGTTAGAAGTCCGGCGACATTCTCCAGCAGGCTTTTCGAGCTGGATACTGCCGCCAACTTCTAACTTGGAACACTAGCCGTGCTGACGCTGTAATGGGAAGAGAATGACATCTCGAATCGAGGCGCTATTGGTAAGGAGCATAACGAGACGATCGACGCCGATGCCGATACCCGCCGTCGGCGGCATGCCGTATTCGAGTGCATGCACGAAATCCCAGTCGGGTTCTGGAATTTCATCATCACCTTTGGCGCGTTCTGCAATTTGTGCATCGAAACGTGCCCGCTGATCGTCCGGGTCATTCAGCTCCGTAAACGCATTGGAAATTTCCATATTTGCAATGAAGAGCTCGTAGCGATCGACCAGGTCGGGGTCGTCAGCTTTACGTTTGGCCAAGGGAGAAATAAGGACGGGATAATCCATTAAAAACGTGGGCTCGATCAGGTGCGGCTCCACCACCGTTTCGAAAATTTTGTCGAGCGCATGCCCGTGCGTCGGTGATTCGGGGAGTTTGAGTTCTTTAAGAATCGACGCGGCGCCGTTTGGATCCAGCAACCGGTCGCGCTTGAACCCTCCGAAACGATCCATCGCTTCTAAATACCCGATCCGCTGAAATGGCCGCTTAAATGAAATCGTATGTTTTCCGACTTCGAGCTGGTGATTGCCGCCGCTCACCACACCGACGACGTGTGCGATGAGGGCTTCATTGAACTCCATCATTTCGTGCACCGACCAGTACGCGCAGTAGAGTTCAAGCATGGTGAATTCGGGATTGTGGGTTGTATCGATGCCTTCGTTACGGAAAATCCGCCCGATCTCGTACACGCGTTCCATCCCGCCGACAATGAGCCGCTTGAGATTGAGCTCGGTCGCAATCCGGAGTTGCATCATTTGGTCGAGCGCATTGCATTTGCTCATGAACGGCCGTGCTGAAGCGCCACCGGCAACATGTAAAAGCGTCGGGGTTTCGACTTCGAAAAACCCGTGGCCGTCAATAAAGCGGCGCATCTCAGAAAGAATCCGGCTGCGCGTAAAAAAGAGACTGCGAACGTCATCGTTGACGATCAAATCGACATACCGTTGCCGGTAGCGCTTCTCTACGTCGGTGAGACCGTGCCATTTATCCGGCAGCGGAGCGAGCGCCTTACCAAGGATGGCGAACTGCTGCACGCGCAGCGTAATCTCACCCATTTTTGAGGTAAAGACGTAACCCTCAACACCGACAAAATCGCCGCGATCCAGATCTACCCAATTGGCGAAAGCATCCTCGCCGACTTCATCCTTGCGAATGTACAATTGAAGGCGGCCCGACCGATCGTGCAGGTCGATGAAAAGCGTTTTACCCGTTCCGCGCTTAGCCATGATGCGACCCGCCAAGCGGTGCGTTTCTTCGGGCTTGGATGCTTCTTTTTCCAGGCCCGCATAACGCGCGGCAATCTCCGCGGCCGAAATGGTGACATCATACCGAGTCTGCGTAAATGGGTCGTGCCCGCGCGAACGCAAAGCGGCCAGATTATTTCGTCTGGCCGCTATAAGCGCTGCTTCTGATTTGCCGAGCTCTTCGCTCAAAACTAACTTGCTTTCTTAGCGGCTTTCTTAGGGGTGCTGCCTTTGATGGCTTCGATTTTATACTTGCTCACTCCGCGCGGCGTAACCACATCGATTGTGTCGCCTTTTTTGCGACCGAGTAACGCGTGGCCGAGCGGCGACTCATTGGAGAGGCGATGGTTGGGGGGATCGGATTCAGCCGAGCCGACAATGGTGAACTCATGTGCATCGCCCTTATCAAGATCTTTGACCTTGACGGTGCAGCCTAAATGCACTTCGCCGTCGGTGTATTCGCCCTCGTCGATGAGCACCGCGTTACGAATCATCTGTTCGAGCTTCATGATCCGGCCTTCGACGAACGCCTGTTCTTGCTTGGCGTCTTCGTACTCGGCGTTTTCGCTAATATCGCCGAACTCTTTGGCCTGCCGGATGCGATCGTTTACTTCGCGGCGATGGACCGTTTTCAAGTCGTCGAGCTCAAGCTCAAGCTTCGCTAAGCCTTCTCTCGTAAGGACGATCTCTTTCTCGTTCAACTAGGCCTCTGCAATTCTAAGAAAAGCGCCCTCTGGGCGCCAAGGGCCGTTGGTTCAGTACGGGCGAGTTTCTCGCCTGCCAGGACAAGAAGGCAAATTCGCGCGGGCGCCCCCAAGGGCAGGCCCTTCCCGTCCCCTACGAAGCCGGGCGCGCGCAGATTTCGAGTTTCGTCCCTGCCGCATCCTCAAAAAATATCGCGGGATAGGAATCCATGTCCTCCGAGAGCTCGATGTGCACAGCTCCGATCTCGGAGAGAAATGCCGCCCATCGCTTGAGATCTGCGGGGTCAGGAATGCGCAAGGCCACGCGGGTGCGCGAAGGCGTCATCTCGGGATCTTCGATGAACCCGACGAACGCAGCCACGGCACCGGGTTGCTTGGCTTCCAAGTATTCGACCGTGTTATAGGTGTCATTCTTGGTTACGTTTTGCCACTCGTCGCCGACGACGAACGCATAGTGCTTGCGGGTGAGCCCCAGTGC
>JALYIF010000149.1 GCA_030775925.1 Vulcanimicrobiota bacterium
CGACGAAGACTCAATAAGGAAATTGGAACTTTCATGACCGACGAAACGCCCGACATTGTCTTTGGAGACCTGGACCGCTTGATGGACAAGGTGGATTCGAAATTCACTTTGGTAAACGTCGTGACAAAACGGGCCAAACAGCTCAACAACGATGCTCCACCCCTGACGACGAAGATCAATCCGAACAAGCCCGTATCGACGGCTTTTAATGAGGTCGCTGAGGGAAAAATCAACTATCGCCGGACGCGCGAAGGCATCAAGTAACTCGGCGAATTCTCAGCAAGCCATCGCAAAATACTTATGTAAAAAGCTTCTGAGACGGAAAGGCGCAAAAGAACAACGTGTGCGGAATAGTTGGCTATATCGGAGAGCGCGATAGCGTTCCGATCATTCTAGACTCTTTACAGCGGCTTGAATATCGTGGATACGATAGCGCCGGTATCGCGGTCATCGAGGCTGACGGTACGCTGCGCGGTAGCAAAGCGGAAGGCAAGCTCTCCCGCCTCGCGGAGCGCCTACGCAACGGAGAGCGGATTAGTGGAAAAGTAGGCGTCGGGCACACGCGGTGGGCGACGCATGGCCGCCCATCCGATGCGAATGCCCACCCGCACTTGGACTGCAGCGGAAACATCGCGGTTGTTCACAATGGGATTATTGAGAATTATGCGGGGCTGCGCGCCGCGTTAACGGAACGCGGCCACACGTTCCACAGCGAGACCGATACCGAAGTCATCGCCCATCTCATCGAAATGCACTACACGGGAAGCCTGGAAGAAGCCGTTCGCAAGACGCTTACCGAGGTACGCGGCGCATACGCGCTCGGTGTAATTTCCTCCGACGATCCGGATCACTTAATTTTTGCTCGTAACGGCGCGAGTCCGCTGGTTGTTGGAATCGGGGACGGCGAAATGTTCGTCGCATCGGATACGCCGGCCATCTTGCAGTACACCCGTAAAGAGATCATCTTGCAAGAAGGCGAGATGGTTGTGGTCGGACGTGATGGATACCGTCTCATGTCCTATGACGGGACACCGATCGAGCGTGCGATCATGCAGATCACCTGGGATGCGACGTCCGCCGAAAAGAGCGGGTTCAAGCACTTCATGCTCAAGGAGATCTACGAGCAGCCAAACGTCATTAAAGAAACGCTTGCCGGCCGGATCGATGAAAGCAATGATGTTCAGCTGGCCGCTGAAATCAAGATCGACGAACAACTCCTTAAGTCAATCTCCAAACTTGCCATTACTGGGTGCGGCACAGCGTTTCACGCAGGTCTGGTTGGACAATATCTGATCCGTTCACTGGTGCACATTCCGGTCGAGATGGAACTTGCAAGCGAGTTCCGCTACGGCGACCCCGTTATCGATCAGTCGGCGCTTACAATTGCCATGTCGCAGTCGGGCGAAACGGCAGATACCATTGAAGCCGTCAAAATGGCCAAATCTGAGGGCTCGGCCGTACTCGGAATTTGCAACGTAGTCGGCTCGCATCTCGCGCGCATTGCCGACGGAACGCTGTTCACTCGCGGCGGGCCCGAGATCGGCGTGGCCGCGACCAAAACGTACATCTCGCAAGTGACCGCGATGACGCTCTTCGCACTCTACTTGGCGCGGTTGCGCGGCACCACGCCCCTCGAACGCCTGCGTGAGATTGCGGATAATACAAAATTGCTTCCCGCCGCGATTGATGTCGTCTTGAACACGTCGGACGAAATTCGTAAGGTCGCCAAGAAGTTTCGCAAAGCGGACTCTGCGCTCTTTATTGGACGCTATATAAACTTTCCAACTGCTCTTGAGGGCGCGCTTAAGCTTAAAGAAATTTCTTACATCCATGCTGAGGGATACGCCGCGGGTGAAATGAAACACGGCCCGATCGCATTGCTTGATTCACGCGTGCCGGTTATCGGAATCATGACCGAGGGCCGGGTCCGCGAGAAGATCCTATCGAATCTTTCGGAATCAAAAGCCCGCGAAGCTCCCATTATTGTCGTGGCAAACCACGGTGATGAGGAAGCCCGCGCGATTGCCGACCATGTCTTCTGGGTGCCCAAGGTTGACGAATTACTCTCGCCAATCGTCAACGTGATTCCCTTACAATTGCTGGCTTATCATATTGCCGACATCGAAGGCAAAGATGTCGACCAGCCTCGCAACCTGGCTAAAACAGTCACGGTCGAGTGAATTGCGTCCGGTGAAGTCCTAAGCGGCGCGACGCTGGATGTTTAGTTTGGCAATGACTTCGGTGCCTCTGATGGAAACTCGGTTGATGACGAGCTCATTGCAAAGCGTACGAGCCATCTGCAAACCACGGCCGCACTCATCACTAGCCCCAGGCTTGCGCGTTTGCCAGTAGCCGCTTGGCCCATAGTCATGAACGTAGAGATTCGGAACTCCGTCAATCCAGTCGAGCCAGATATTTACGGTACCTGGAGCGTGACGCACGACGTTGCCAAGCAACTCTCCAAAAATAACTTCAGCCGCAAATAAGTCGTCTTGGGCGGCATCTGTCCCTAGGCGTGCAAGAAATTCTTTGCGCGCCTTGCGACCGCATTCTTGATCCGAACTATCGAAGATCCACATGCTCGCCTGTTTACCCCTCGCGTCCTGCGGCGAGACGCAGCGTTACGCAAACGACGCTAAGCTTGTGTTAAGCGACGTTGTATCGGCTGCGCCAGACAGGGAGGGTGACTGATACCGTAGCGCCACGTCCCTCGCGCATCGCAACATCGACATGACGGCCGAGCGTGGCCACGAGGTACAGACCGCGGCCGCCCTCAGCCAGCGGGTCGTCCGGCAGGTCAAAATTGGGTTCGAAGCCCTTGCCATGGTCTTGGACCGATAACACCGGCGATTCGGCGAGCCATTCCACCCGAATCACCACTTGCCCCGGAGCGTACCGTACGACATTGGCAACCAGTTCGCCAAAAATGAGCTCGGCTGCAGCAAAATCGGAATTATTGGATGCAAACGTGTGGAGGAACGCCAGAAAGTGCTCTCGGACATTTTCCGCCCGTCGAGCGTCCTGACATTGAAACGACCATAACACGCTTCAACTATAGTCTCAAGGACGCAGCTTGTCGAGTTTTACCTACCGTACGCATGCATGTGCGGGCCACTCGAGTCCAGACTGATTGGGGCCGGATCCGCCAGAATTCCGAAAACGGCCGGATCGATCTCAGCGAACGTAAGCACAAACACGCGCGATATCTCCCCTGGATACCGCGGCCGCCGGCTGCATTCGATACGGTCGAACGTAAGATGCGGCCTGCCCCCCACGACTCGTACCTTTGTTACCGTACCAGTCTCGACGAAATCCCAACGCCTCAAAAGGTAAGCAATAAATCCCGGAGGCACGCGATGCTGATCGGGGTCACGTTCGAACATTGAAACCGGTTCTTGGCGATCAGCGAATATGTCCATCGTCATCAGCTACCGGATAATCTCGCAGGCGGCCCAGTTTTGCCCACACCCGGTGGGGCCGCCTGCGGAGTCGTTTCTCGCCCACACCCGGGCAAACGTGCCGTTACGATGTATAAGCCGCTTGAAAGTATGATTCAATTTTCAAAGAAGGCTGGATTAAGCATTTTAGAGTTTGCACAACATCAGCGTCGAATTCCGTGCCGGCACCTTGCTGCAGACTCTCTAGGGCCTGGACAGCGGGGAGCGCCGCACGATACGGCCGGTCATGAATCATGGCATAAAATGCGTCCGCAACGCCGACAATTTTTGCTTGCAGTGGAATGTCATGCGCGCCGGCACCATCCGGATAGCCGCGCCCGTCCATTCGCTCTCGATGAGAACGAATAACGGGAGCATACGCTGCAAGCGCGGGCATCGTACGCAGAATGGAGGCACCCATTGCCGGGTACCGGCGCACGAGCGCCCATTCCTCAGAACTTAATGCATCGGTTTTCTCCAAGATATGATCCGGAATTCCAATCTTGCCAATTCCGTGCAACAATCCGCAGCGTTCGAGGACCAGCACTTGCTCCGAAGTCATTTTCATCGCGCCGCCGATGCGCCCGCATAAGGCGCTGACGCCGCGCGCGTTCTGATATAACGTGTCACTGCTTGTCCGCAACACGGCCACCAGAGCGTCAACGACGTGCTCGACTGGCAGCATCTTGCTGGCATCAATGCGTGGGGGGCCGTTGCGCTGTAAGCGAGCATTCACAAAGGTTACTTCCATCTCCACGGCCATGAGCGTGAGGT
>JALYIF010000150.1 GCA_030775925.1 Vulcanimicrobiota bacterium
ACTTTGGACTGTGGGACACAGACAAGTATTATACCGCTCAGCCACGAGGGGGTCAAGCTAGTCCCCGTCACGCCCGAGCGCCTGCTTCGTTGAAGCTGCATGCTCCTGGCCGCAGCCGCTCTCGCCCTGGTAAGCCCAGTCCCCTCCGCCGAGCCCGCGACGCTTCCGGCGATCATTGAGGTCGCCAGGAACGATCATCAGTATGCGGTTCGCCTCTTTTCCGACGGAACGGCGATTCTGCTCTTTGACGGGAGGGCGAAAAACGGCCCCCCGCTCCACCTCGATCTGGCACTTGTGCGTCGCTTTTTCGCTGACGCCGACAATCCGAGCACAAATTTCGGCGAATGGAACTGCGAGTCGCTGCCTGCATTTGCCGACTCCTATACCGTCCGGTACGGAAGCCGCGTGGCCACTTCGCCAAACTGTGGCCCGGCTGGCACGCTCTTGAGCGATGCCAAACGCGTCATTGAAGTCGCTTTTAACGAATTGAAAAAACCCGCCTAATCCAACCTGCTACAAACGCGGCGGGCGTGGCGTATCCCGGATAGAATGCATCAACCTATCGAAGAAACGCTATTTGAATCGATCTTCGCCCGGGAGTACCGCGGGGTAGTCAACGCCGCGCGCCGGATTGTCGGAATCGCAGCCGCTGAAGACATCGCCCAAGACGCCTTTGCGGCGTTTTACCGCCTCGGCCCAACCGATCAGGCACATGCGCGCAATTGGCTCTATCGCACCACCATGCATCGCGCGATCAGCACCGTGCGTACGAACAAGCGCCGGCAGGCACGCGAAACCTCCGTAGATGACCCGAGAGCCGGCTCGATCGAGCCTTCGGATTATCTCGAGCGTCGTGAACTTCGTGAAGAAGTACGCGCGGTGCTTCGCCGCATCCATGCGCGCTACGCTATTGTTCTCGCCCTACGCCATAGCGGACTGAGCTATAAAGAGATCGCTTCGATCATGGACATCAAAGTCAATCAGGTCGGCACGCTGCTGGTACGCGCGGAAGCCGCCTTTAAAAAGGAGCTCGACCGTGTCACATCTCGCTGATCACATCCTTCGCCGTTACATCGACGAACCCGATGCGCTCTTAAGCTATGAAAAAGAACATCTGCTTGCATGCACTCGCTGCCGCGCACTGCACGATCGTCTGCGATCGCAGGCAGTGTTCGCCGCGACCATGTTGCAGTCAGAAGGTGCGGTTGACGAACGGGCGGCTCGTCGTGCCATCCATGCGCGAATGGTGGACGCATCCGCAAGTTATCCCGTGCCAGCAACCTCTCCACTGCATTTCGAATCACGCTTTCTACGATGGGGCGGCGCCGTGGCGGCAGCGTTTGCTCTTTTTCTACTCCTCGGCTATACACCGTTGCAAGGATACGCGCAGAATTTCCTCGCTATTTTTGAACCACACCAATTCCAGCCGATCGGTTTTACGTCCACCGATATTTCCAAGATGGAGGGGCTTCCGGACCTTAAGGCCTTCGGCAGCACGCACTACTCCGGCAGCGGTCGCTTTTCAGATTTTGGTGGCGACACGGTTGGTGCAGCACGATTTGCAGGGCAGCAGCTATTGCGCGCACACTATCTTCCGGCCGGCGTGCCCACAGCGGCAAACTATCAGGTTAGTCCCATGCACACGCTCAGCTTCACGTTTAACGCTGCGAAGTCGCCGTCGATGCCGCCGAATATTCAGGGCTCGACCTTGAGTGCAACCCTCGGCCCAGTCGTCATACAAATGTATGGCGACAAGCGTACCTTGCAAAACATGCGAGAAGCCCGGCAACGCGGGAGGCATGCGCGCGAGGCCGCTCTGCACTCGTTGCCGGAAGATCTTATCGTCGTTACGCAAGCACCAACTCCGCGCGTCTATTCCACCGGCGCAACGGTTGTACAAATCGAAGCATGGCTTCTTGCTCAACCCGGTTTGCCGCCGTCGTTCGTGCAGCAAATTCGTGCCATCGGTGACCCTACCACAACCTTGCCTGTCCCCATTCGGCTCGATCGACAAAATGCACAAAATGTCGCCGTGCAAGGCACGGGTGGTCTTTTGATCGGCGACAATACTGGGGTCGGAAGTGTTGTCATCTGGCAAAAAGCCGGTATCGTTCACGCAGTCGCCGGGCCGTACGCTGCAAGTCAAATTCTGGCGGTAGCGAACTCACTTGCTCCATGAGTGAGTGGGCTATCGAAACGCGCGATCTCAGCAAGAGCTACGCTAAGCGGATGGCCGTGCAAGACCTCACCATATCGGTTGCGCGCGGCGAGGTCTTCGGTTTTCTCGGGCCCAATGGTGCGGGGAAAACGACAGCGGTAAAAATGCTGCTAGGCCTTGTCCATCGCACCTCCGGCGCCGCGGCGATTCTTGGCAGGCCGCTCGGCTCAATCGAGGCCCGTCGCTGCATCGGCTATCTCCCCGAATTATTTCGATATCAGGATTGGCTCACCGCGCGTGAAGTGCTCGCTTGGCATGCAGCGATTCTGCGCGTTCCACAATCCGAACGGCGAGGGGAGCTGGATAGCATTCTTGAGCGAGTTGGCCTAGCGCAACGTTCGAACGATCGCGTCGGAACGTTTTCAAAGGGGATGCAGCAGCGCTTGGGAATCGGCGTTGCGATCTTGGGAAAGCCACACGTGGTTTTCTTTGATGAACCGGCTTCTGCACTCGATCCGGTTGGGCGGGCGGACGTGCGCGATCTCATCTTGGATCTTAAAATGCACGGTACCACGGTCTTTCTGAACTCCCATTTACTCACTGAAGTGGAGCAAGTCTGCGATCGCGTAGCCGTTATTGACGGCGGACGCATGATCGCCATGGGCAATCTGGGCGATCTACTCGGACGTTTTGCGTTACGCATCACGGTCGAGTCACTTGAGGGGCCGGTGCTTGCGGTTATTACTGAGGCGCATGGTGAACTCGACGGCCATGACAGCGCCCTTTTTTATGGCATCGATGACGGAGCGATCGCCGATCTCGTAACGAGGCTGGTCAGGGCCGGCGCGCGTATAAAGCGCGTTGAACCAATCCGTCTTACGCTGGAAGAACGCTTTCTCGAACTTTTGCGGGATCAACATGAACGCACTCCTGATCGCCTCACTCGTCCTTCGTGAAGCGTCGCGACGGCGGCTGCTGCTGACCGTCGCGCTGCTCACGCTCGGCCTAGTCCTTTTGACCGGCTGGGGCTTCCACAAACTCGCGACATTGCGCGACGGTCATGGACATGGTATTCCGCATGTGGAATTGATGGTCGCTTCGAGCGTGCTCATCATTATGATGGCCTTTATGTTCAGCATCATTCTTTGTGTCGGCGCAGCATTTCTGGGCGCGCTCTCAACAGGCAGTGAGATCGAAAATGGAACGTTACTCGCGATTGTCCCCCGGCCCATCGCACGCAATGAGATCATCATTGGCAAGTGGATTGGCAACGCTTCTCTCCTGGCCGCATATGCAACACTCATCGCGGGGTCGGAGTTTTTAGTCGTTGGCAGTACGACCGGCTACGTTCCGCCCCATCCGGCGGTTGCAATCGCCTTCCTCATTGCCCAATGCCTTCTCGTGCTAACGGTCACGATGACGTTAAGTGTCCGGCTATCCGCCATCGCCGCCGGCTTCACGACGATCGTTTTATTCGGGCTCGCATGGATTGTCGGGGTTGCAGGCGTCATTGGCTCCGCCTTGCACAATACCGCGCTTCACCAAGCGGCGCTCATCGTCAGCCTGATCATCCCCACCGACGGAATGTGGCGTGCCGCCGTTTTTGCGCTCGAGCCCGCCGCGATGGCGGCGCTGGGATCGCCGGGGCAAGGCGCAAGCAATCCGTTTGTTACCGCAGCACCGCCAACGCAGGCCTATTTCGTCTGGTGCGCCGGTTGGTGGATAGCCATCCTCGCTATTGGAATGCTTTTATTTAGACGCCGCGATATCTAGCCAGGCTCAACCCGGCGGGCGTTTACCTGGGGATTTTGGGGGAATAACCTCGTCGTACAAACTTCCCCCAAAGGTGAATCATGCAAATATCCAAGCTGTCCGTTTGGGCGGGTCTCTTCAGCGCGGCCATGTTTGCACTCGGTAGTGCCATTGCGCTGGCAGCTCCATCGATAAATGGTACGTACGCGGCCGTCACGGCCCAAAGCGTTGAACTGATGACTCTCCGCTCGGATCGGCGTGGAATTCACGGCGCATATCGCGTCCTGCACCTGAATCCGGCACAAAACACTGGCCTGGATGATAAATCGGTTGCCCTCTCGGCACCGGCCGTTGCCCCTGAAGCGGCATTTACCCTGAGCGACACACGCTCGCTCCTTCTCCGCTTTGATGCAAATTTTAGCCGGGCCGAAGCGACGACGCCGTTCTTGCCGGGATCGCAAGTGCAGTCTTTTTTGCGGATTAATCCAGACCAGGTTCAGCTGCTCTTGGAAATGGCGCGCTATGGCGGCCTCTATGAAGTTTGCCAGGCCCATCGCACGGGTTCCTCATCGCTTTATTCGCGGACGTTTTGCCAAGGCATGGCCCCGCAGCTCACAGATATTGTGCCGTTTCGGCCGTTCCCGCGTGCCACCGCAAATCGCCCGGTGCTGGCGTATGAGGTGAAGGCTCGCCTCGAGCACAGTATCGCCTCAATCCGATAAGGTAAAGCGTGCTTTACACATGTTAGAAAAAACCCGCAGAATGCACATTCCGCGGGTTTTTCCCTTGCTGCACCCCTAGAGCTTAACGTAATCTGTAGGAGTGCCCTTACCTTACCATGTTGAGCAAGCAGGCTCAAGGCATTTTGCTTAAGGGCAACTTAAATTTTGGCAACCATTTCGGCACGATACGCGGCAACAGTGCGCCTCAACCCATCCCTCAACGCCACTTCGGGTTGCCACCCCAGCAATGCGCTCGCCCGGCCAACATCCGGCCTACGGCGCACGGGATCATCATCCAACCCGGGAAGATGCGTGATCCGCAGCTCGACGCCAGCCGCCTCACTAACGGCCGCCGCAAAATCCAGAATGGAAATTTCAGCGGAATTTCCGAGATTTATGACAACGCCTTGAGCCGCGTCTGAATCTGCTGCTCGCATGACGCCGGCTACAATATCGTCTACAAAGCAAAATGAACGCGTCTGCGTTCCGTCTCCCCGAATGGTTAGCGGCTCGCCCGCGAGTGCTTGCGTGATAAACGTTGGCGCGACCCGGCCGTCTTGGGGGGCCATACGCGGTCCGTATGCATTAAAGAGTCGCACGATTCGAGCGTTGAGATCTGCAACCCGAATGTGCGCCATGACCGAAGCTTCCCCAAAGCGTTTGCCTTCAACGT
>JALYIF010000151.1 GCA_030775925.1 Vulcanimicrobiota bacterium
TTCAGGCGCTGCGCGATCATTTCGAAAAGGCGCTTCTCGAGCGGATCGAAGACATGCATGTTAACGGGTCGGGTGTCCCCCGGCTCCCCAACATCTCGAACCTCTCGTTTTCAGGGGTGGCAGCCGATGCGCTGGTCATGCGCCTGGACCTTGAGGGCGTCGCCATCTCGACCGGGAGCGCGTGCGCCGCCGGATCCCTGGAGCCCAGCCATGTGATCGCCGCGCTGGGTCTCTCACCGGACTTGGAGCGTTCGGCGGTGCGGTTTTCCTTTGGCCGAAGCACCGATGCGCAGCAGATCGAACGGCTTGTGGGGCTTGTTTACACCATCGTAACCGAGTTGCGCGGATTTTCTTCGTCCGGGATGTATGAAAATAAGCTTTCGAGGGAATGAACGGTTTACGTCCGGAAAGCGCTGGCGGAGGTTTTCTTTTGAGCACGGGCTTTGATTGGTCAATTATCCTTGATGCCGGCGTTGGCATTGGGGTCCTCTTGGCAGGGCTGGGAGTTTTTCTAGGCATGCGGGCGTTAGCGGGAACCCTCGGGCGGGTCAACGTCACATTGGACGAAGTCGACCGGCAAATTGCCGGCGTCGGGGTTCCGGTTACCCAAATGCTTTCTCACATCGGTGGGATCGCCGACACTGCCGATTCAACCGTGGCGCGCCTGGGTGGCGTAGTGAAGTCGCTTGAGGATGTCGCCGGCAGCGTCGCCGGAACGGCAAAGCTGACCCAAGACGCAGTTTCCCCTGCCCTGGTGAATGTCGGGGCAACGCTTAGCGGCGTGACGGCGGGCCTTCGCCGTCTCGTCAACGGCAAAACACAATCTGGACCAACAGAACTTTAAGGAGTCAGAGATCAATGAGTAATGGAAACGAATCTGGGAATCAGGGCGGAGGCGGATTCGTCGCTGGCTTTGTTGTGGGAGCGCTTGTTGGCGCTGCACTCGCCGTTTTGCTCGCGCCGCAAGCCGGCGAAGAGACGCGCGATTTGGTCTGGGGCAAGGCGCGCGAGGCTACGAATTTAGCAAAGGACGCCTCTGGCGATCTGAAAGAAAAAGTCAGCACCGTTGCGGGTGACTTGCAGGCCAGCGCCGCGGAACTTTATGAACGCGGACGCAATGTCGTTGACAGCGCGCGTTCTAATATGGGCGCTGCTGTAGATGAAGGCAAATCGGCTGCGGATACCGCACGCACGAATTTATCTTCGAACTCAACAAATTCGCCCAATTCCTCGAATTAATCACCGGCAAGTCATCATAAGCAAATTAACAGCTAGGAGAATGCGTGGATATCAAAGTTAACGTACGAGAAACTCAAGGGGATGCATACGTCGTTGAGCTCAATGGCGAAATCGATGTCTATACGTCGCCTAAGGTGAAGGATGCGATCACCGAGTTGATCGATCAAGGTCACTACAATCTGGTAATTAATCTCGAGAAGGTTCGCTATATTGATTCAACGGGTTTAGGCGTCCTCATTGGCGGTCTGAAGCGCGTTCGCGAACATGGCGGCTCGGTCAACCTTGTGTGCACGAATCCGCAAATCAAGAAGATTTTCGACATCACCGGCCTGGTAAAAATCTTCGGTATATTCGATGATGAAGATGCGGCCATGAAGGCTTTGGTGTGAACGCCCCAATAGCGAACGAAGGCACCCTCGGAACCGTCGAACTTCGCATCCCAAGCAAAGCCGAGTGGGTAGCCGTCGCTCGGCTAGCCGTCGCGGCCGTCGCCAATCGCCTTCACTTCTCAATTGAAGAGATTGAAGATGTAAAACTCGCTGTCGCTGAGGCGTGTACCAATTGCATCCAGCATGCCAGCGGTAGCGACCAGATTGAAATCTGTTGTGAAACGCACTTGGACGGTCTTACCGTACGCGTCCGCGATTATGGAATCGGCACGACGCCGGATGAGATTCAGTCTCGCCGGATCTCCGAACCCCGCGTTGGCGGTCTCGGCGTTTTCTTGATTCGTTCGTTGATGGATACCGTCGAATATGACGTGCATCCGGAACGCGGCACGAATTTGGTAATGACGAAAAAAGTATCTCATTAGCGTGAATACTCACTCCGTCGAAGACGAGCGCTGGGACCGCCAGAAGACGCGCGATATTTTCGCGCTTTTTGCTGTGGCTCGCAGCCGTAAGGAGCTCGCCGGCCCTGGCGGCCCTCCGGACGAAGAATACGATAACTATCGGAACGACTTAGTGGTTGCGCATCTCAATCTTGTGCGGTATTTAGCGGTTAAATTTGCCAATCGTGGGGAAGCTCTCGACGACCTCATTCAGGTGGGGACCGTAGGCTTGCTCAAAGCGATCGATCGCTTTGATTTGGAGCGCGGCGTGGAATTTACCACCTACGCGACGCCCACAATCGTCGGCGAAATTAAACGATACTTCCGCGATAAGGGTTGGGCTGTCAAGGTTCCGCGCCGCTTGCAAGAACTCAATCTTGCGGTCAATCGCACCGTTGAAAAACTTTCTGTAAAACTGGGCCGCAGTCCCACCGTCGCCGAACTTGCCGAGACGCTTAACGCCACCGAAGAAGAAATTCTTGAAGCCCAAGAACTCGGGCAGGCATACAATTTGCTGTCTCTAGACACCGAACTCGGCGGTGATGGCGATAAGAAATCGCAGACGTTGGCAGACTATATCGGAACAACCGATGCGGGGCTCGCGCTGCTTGAAGACAAGGCTAACCTCGAGCATGCATTTGAAGTACTCACCGGCCGCGAGCGCGTAATTTTGTATTTACGCTTTTACGAAAGCGTGTCGCAGACGGAGATCGCCAAGCGTCTCAATGTCTCGCAAATGCACGTTTCGCGCTTGCAACAAAAAGCGCTCGAAAAACTCAAAGTGGTCCTAAAAGAAGACTAACCACGTCGTGCCATACTGAGCCTGTCTCCGATCCGCACGGCCAGCGCACCAGGCCGACGCCGATCTCATTGAGGGAGCTAGCAACCTGCGGGAGGTCGCAGGGCCGGCCGCGGAGGCGTCCGGGAGCCATTGGCCAGCGTGCTTACCGGACCTGGCGTAGAACCCAGGTCCCGGGGTCGAGCCGGGCGCCGAACTAGCCCGTGTGTGGCATGACACTGCACCCGGGCCACCTAATCTAGGGCAATCCATATGAGAAGCCAAGAACTGCGCGCCGCGTTTGTCGATTTCTTTACCGCACGCGGCCATAAACACGTGCCATCGGCCAGCCTGATCCCCGATGCAATGTCCACGACACTCTTTACTATCGCCGGTATGGAGCCGTTCGTCCCGGCCTTTTTGGGCGACGAACCAGCGCCTGCGCCTCGCGTCGTAAGCGTTCAGCGGTGCCTGCGCGTCGCAGGCGCGAAAAGCGATATTGAAAATGTCGGGCGCACCGGCCGGCACGGCACGTTCTTGGAGATGCTCGGCAACTTTAGCTTTGGCGACTATTACAAGCGCGAAGCGATTCAGTTTGCTTGGGACCTCTGCACGCAAGTGCTTAAACTTGATCCGGCGCGCATTGCAGTGACCGTGCATATTGGGGATGATGAAGCCGCGCAGATATGGGAACGCGAGATCGGCATTGCGCCAGAGCGCATCACCCGGTTTGACGAAGATAACTTTTGGACGATGGGGCCAACGGGGCCGTGCGGGCCGTGCAGTGAGATTTTCTACGACACCGGCATTGAGAACGCCGCAGATGCAAATGACATAGGCCCAAACTTAGGCGACCGCTTCGTCGAAATTTGGAATGTTGTCTTTCAGCAATTTAACCGCGGGTCCGACGGCAAGATGACCGAGCTCCCGCGTAAGGCCATTGATACCGGCGCAGGCTTCGAGCGCATGCTGGCTGTGGTAAACGGCAAGAAGTCGATGTACGAGACCGATCTCTTTACCGACTTAATTGATGCGCAGCCGCCGATCGGCACGAGTTCGCTCTCAGTTGAGGAACAACTCGCGCGGCGTAATATTGTTGCGGACCACGCGCGCGCAGTAACATTTCTGATCAACGATGGCGTCTACCCTTCGAATAACGACCGCGGCTACGTCCTGCGGTTCTTAATCCGGCGCGCCATTCGTAACGGGCGCCTACTCGGCTATCCAAACGGTTTTCTCACCTCGCTCGTTCCAGCCGTTGTGACCTCGCTAGAATCCGGCTACCCTGAGTTGCGCAAAAATGTCTCGCGCATCGTCTCGGCGCTTAAAACCGAAGAGCAAACGTTTGAGCGCACCCTCGAGCGCGGTATGAATTTGCTCGAAAGCCTCATTGAAGAAGCCAACGCCGATTGCACGCGCCTCATTGCGGGCCAAGATGCTTTCACGCTGCATGACACGTACGGATTCCCAATTGAATTGACGCGCGAAATCAGCGCGGAGCGCGGCGTTGCTATCGATACGCAAGACTTCGAAACCGCGATGAACGAGCAGCGTGAACGGGCGCGCGCCGATGCAAAATCGAAGCGCGCCGTGGTGTCACTGGCCGAATTGCCCGCGATCAAGACGGAATTTCTGGGTTACGACGGCCTCGAAGCGGACGGCGAAATCATCGCCATTTTGTGCAACGGCGAACCGGTTGAAAGCATTGAAGCGGGCCAAGAGGCGCAGATTCTGCTCGACAAGACAGCATTCTATGCAGAAAAAGGCGGGCAAATCGGCGACCAGGGTACGATTACGCTCGGCGATGCGCGGTTCGACGTTACCGATACACAATTTGTCGGGGAAGCCGTTGCGCACCACGGTCGTATGGTCTCCGGCACTCTGTCGCCGGGCGATTCCGTGCACACCAGCGTACATGGAAAATGGCGCGAAGAGATCCGGCGCCATCATACGTCAGCGCATTTGCTACAACGTGCACTAAAAGATGTCTTGGGTGAGGACGTAACCCAAGCTGGCTCCTGGGTGGGCATCGACCGGATGCGATTTGATTTCCGCTCCCCGGCGGGGGCGCTGTCGCCCGAGCAGCGTCGTGAAGTGGGTATGCGAGTCAACACGATGATTCGCGAGGATTCGCATTTGGAGACCAAAGTGTTACCGATTGCCGAAGCGCAAGCCAGCGGCGCGATATCCATGTTCGGCGAAAAATATGGAGAGAACGTGCGCGTTGTGCAGGCCGGCTCCTCCGTCGAGTTTTGCGGAGGCACACACGCCCACTCAACAGGCGAACTCGGGATGTTTATCATATTGAGCGAGTTCTCTGTCGGCAGCGGTATCCGGCGCATCGAGTCTTGTGTGTCCAAGGCCGCGGAAGCGTATGTCGAGCATCAGCAAACACTCGTGAACGATCTTGCAAGTGCACTTTCAAGTACGCCCGAAGAGTTGGGCGAACGCGTCACGCGTTTACAGCGCGACGTGCGCGACCTTCAGAATGCGGTGGGCGAACTCAAAGGGCGCCTCGCCGCGACCGACGCGCAGATCTATGT
>JALYIF010000152.1 GCA_030775925.1 Vulcanimicrobiota bacterium
CGGTGGCCGTGCCGGTTTGCGCGATCGGCGGCATTACGGCTGAGCGTTTACCGAGTGTGCGCGAGAGTGGTGCTGCGATGGCCGCGGTTCTTTCTGCGTTTTCCGCCAGCGCGGATCCGACCGCCGCGGCGCGCGACCTCGTTCATAGCTGGAGTGGTTGATGATTACCCCCGTTCTGGTTTCAATTGGCTCGACGCATCCGTGGAACATTGCCGGCATCGGACTTGATGCGCAAGTGGCATCGGAGTACGGTGTCCGCACCGCAAGTGTTGTGGTCGGAGTGACGGCGCAAGACGAAACGGGTATGCGCGCGAAATTCGCCGTCCCCACCGCGATGGTTACGGCGCAGCTCGCGAGTTTGCCGCGTGATCGGACGTTGGCTTTGCGAGTCGGAGCGATCTTCGATGAGGAAAATGTTGTAGAAGTCGCGCGATATATCGGGCAAAACCGCGATCTTCCGGTCGTAGTCGACCCCGTCTTCGGCGCCTCGCTTGGTGGGGCGTTTGCAAGCGATGCAACGTTTCGTGCGTTCATGACCAACATGCTTGCGCTCCCAACAATTCTTACGCCGAATATCGATGAAGCGGAGCGGCTTACCGGCCGTAAGATCAGCAATCCTGAAGAAATGGTCGCTGCTGCGCACGCGCTTCACGCACGGGGACCACGGGCAGTCTTACTCAAAGGCGGGCATTTGGCGGGCGATCCGATCGACGTGCTGGTGTGGAGATCGCAAACGCGCGTCTTTCGAGAGCCGCGGTTACCATATGCGATGCGCGGAACCGGCTGCACGCTTGCAGCTGCGCTGGCATGCGAACTTGCTAAAGGTGTGGAGATTGTGAGCGCAGTGGCTGGAGCACGCGCATATGTGCGTGCAAAGATTCAGGCGCAAATACCGTACGGATCGCTACACGTCGCGTTCTAGCCTTCGTCCTCGCCACCGAATTGGAACCGGCCAAAATCGAGTCCCGTGCGCCGCTCCTTCCGTTTGCCCGCTGCGACGAATAGGATGACCGAGATGACTAGAAACACGAGAGCCGTGGTTTTTGCGGCGTCGAATTCGAAATCGTGTCCAGTGTCGGTAACCATAACCGCTCGCGATGCCATACAGAAATAGAATGCGCTTGCAAGACTAAAATACCCGAGGCGCCTGCAGAGCGCCTGGCTCGGATCGCTTTTCCAGCCTAGGCGCAATGCAATAAAAGCCAGGGCAAGAAAAAAGGGCAACCGCCACTGCGGCGGCACCCATGTGTACCCGTGAACCAGAAAATATTCCAAGCGTTAGTGGAATGCGCTCGCGCGTGATTTCTGAAAGCAATCCGAGCAATAGACCGGCTTGTCGCCGCGCGGCATAAACGGCACTTCGGCCTGCTGGCCGCAGTCAGTGCAGGTCACGACATGCATCTCGCGCGGCCCGCCTGCTCCACGTGCTCCGCCGCCCTTTTGAGACTTGCGCGCCGCGCGGCAATCGGGACAGCGGGCCGGTTTGTTTTGAAATCCTTTGTTTGCAAAGAACTCTTGTTCGCCGGAGCTGAAGGTAAATGGTGCACTGCAATCAGTGCAGGTTAGCGTTTCATCGGTGTACAAAGCGAGTCTCCTTCGCTCGATTTACAAAGCGCTGCTTTCGTTCTGTCTTTCTAACATAGGCGACAAACAACTGCTAGATGCAATAAGCATGCACACTGAAAAACGGCCTCGGGTTATGTCGGGTATGCGACCGACGGGGAAGCTCCACATTGGCCACCTCGAGGGCGCGCTGCGGCAATGGGTCGCCTATTGTGACGTCGCCGACGCGTACTTCGAAATAGCGGACCTTCACGCGTACACGACCGGCTTTTCAGACCCGCAACTCATTCGCGACGCCCGCAACGAGATGGTGATCGATTGGTTGGCTGCCGGCCTCGACCCGTCGCGTTCCACGTTTTTTCTGCAATCTGGAATCCCGGAGATCTGCGAGCTGCAAGTGCTGCTGGGCATGATCACGCCGGCTTCGTGGCTCGAGCGCGTTCCGACGTGGAAGGGCCAAATCGATCAGCTCGGCCCGGAAATTGCGACGTACGGATTTTTTGGCTATCCACTGCTCCAGCTGTGCGACATCGCGGTTTTTCGCGGCGAACGCGTCCCGGTTGGAAAAGATCAAATGCCGCATCTGGAATTTGGCCGCGAAGTCGTGCGTCGGTTTAACCATCTTTACGGTGGCGGAAAGCCGATCTTAGTTGAGCCTCAAGGAACGCTCTCGGAGTTTCCGGAGATTCCCGGCACGGACGGCCGCAAGATGTCGAAGTCGTACAACAATGCGATTTTGCTCGCCGATGACGCTGATACCACCGCAAAAAAAGTGCGCTCGATGGTTACCGATCCCGCCAAGGTTCGCCGCAACGATCCTGGCCATCCCGAAGTGTGCCCGGTTTACGCGCTCTGGAAATTTGTGAAGCCGATGCATGTGGATGCCGTCGCGCAAGGATGCCGCACTGGTGCTTTGGGCTGTGTGCAAGACAAGGGCGATTTTACGGAAGCGCTCAACGCATATTTACAACCGATACGACAGCGCAGAGCCGAGATTGAAAAAGATCTCGGATACGTTGAACGCATTATCGCCGAAGGTACTGCAAAGGCGCAGGACGTTGCCGCGCAAACGTTGCGCGACGTGAAGTCCGCAATGAAGCTGCTGTAGACGATGAAGTCACTTGCGCATACCACCTCACCAATTCGCCTCCCCGATGGTGCGCTCACGCAGGTGACGCAGTGGGGCACGCGAGGCCCAGCACTTGTGTGCGTCCACGGGATGACGAGCTCACGCTTTTCGTGGATGCGGTTTGCAGCGAAATTTGCAGATGACTTTCGGATTTTCGCCTACGATCAACGTGGGCACGGGGATAGCGCGCACATCCAGGGACCGATGTCGCTCGATCAGGCCGATGCGGACTTGCGGGCCGTGTGCGAAGCAGTTGACGGACCGATCGCCAGCCTCGTCGGGCACAGCTGGGGTGGATCCGTTGTTGTGCGCGGCGGGACGACAACCCGCACACAGCGCGTTGTCGCAATCGACCCCGTTATTCTCGTTGCTCCGGATTTTGATTGGTACGGCGAGTACGTGCTGGATTTTGATGAAGATCTCAAACTGCCGCCCCAGCAACGTGAAATCGAACTTCGCACGCGCTATCACGCGATGGGTTGGGCGCCCGATGATATTGAAGGCAAATTACATGCTGTTGCAAAGATGACCCGCGAACCGCTGATACGTCTTGCCGCGGAGAATGCCGTCGACCAAGGAGGCTGGGATCTGCGCGAGCTGGTGCATCATTATCCCAAGCCCCTGCTGCTGTGTCTTGCCAACGCAAACGATTCTACGGTAACCGCACACGAACGCGCGTGGCTGCACGAGCACGCCGGGCCGCGCACGACGCAGATCGTGTACGAAGATCACGGCCACAACTTGCACCGCACGGATTTCGATCGTTTTGCCGCGGACGTGGAACGGTGGTTTGAAACTTAGAAGAAGTTAAAGTCCGTTTCTTGCGCCGCATACGCAAGTAAGCCGCCACGTAAATGATGCAGTTTTGCAAAGCCGGCGTCGCGCATGCGATGCACTGCCCAGAGCGATCGTTGTCCAACGCGACATGCGACGACGTACGACTTGGCCGTATCGAGTTCGTGCATGCGTCCTTCGAGTTGGGACGCTGGAATATGCACGCCGCCCTCGAGGACGCCCAGAACGGCTTCATGCGGTTCGCGCACATCTAAAAGCGTAGCATGCCTTAAGACGGCATCGAGCGCATCGGCGGAGATTTCGTCGACATCGGTTTGGGCACCAGATCCGGGAAGCGTGATTTCAACCGCGTCGGTGATTGTAGACTGCGTTCCACACACCGCACACTGTGGGTCGCGCGCGAAGGCTATTGTGCGTGTATTCCCTTGGAGTGCATCGACCAGGAGCAATCGGCCCGACAATGGATCGCCGATCCCAAGAACGACTTTCATTGCTTCGTTTGCTTGAAATGTACCGACCATGCCCGCCAGCACGCCAAGTACGCCGCCTTCGGCGCAACTCGGTACCGTGTCGGCCATAGGCGGCTCGGGAAAGAGGCACCGGTAACATGGTCCGTCTCGGTATCCGAAGACGCTGACCTGCCCGTCGAACCGGAAGATGGAGCCGTACACATCGGGTTTCTTTTCTAAAATGCATGCATCGTTAATGAGGTAGCGTGACTCAAACCGGTCCGTACAATCAATGACGACATCATAGAGACGAACGAGTTCGCGCGCATTGCTCGTATCAAAGCGCATGCGTATCGGGTCAACACGGACGTCGGGATTCATCGCGTTGAGCCGTTCAGCTGCAACATCCACTTTAGCTTGCCCGATGTCGGGCGTGCTAAAAAGCGTCTGGCGCTGCAAGTTGGTTTCATCAACGGTATCATCATCCATGATCCCGATGCGGCCGATTCCGGCGGCTGTAAGATAGGAAAGAATCGGCGAGCCAAGCCCGCCTGCACCGATGCATAGGACGCGCGCCGCCGCAAGGCGTTCCTGACCCGCAAGACCGACCTCGGGAATGAGCAGATGACGGCTGTACCGGCGCAAGCGCATGGCTCCGGCTTGCCGCAGGCAGTACATGCTTCCTGTCCTAATGAGTTCGCATGACGGTCCGCAAGCAGCCACTGGGCGTTTTTTGTGGTCCCTCGCTGCCGCCGGCCGATCGTATTCCGATTGCGGGTGTGAGGTATCTGCCACCCGCTGCGCGCGGAAGCATCGAAAGCGCCAGGGTTGAATTTGACGCCCTTTTGTTGATCGACGGCGTTTTTCATCACGACCTCGCACCGTCACCAACCGAAGTGTTTGCGGCCTGCAAGCACGTCACCATGTTTGGCGCTGCGAGTATGGGGGCGCTGCGCGCGGCGGAGTGCTGGCCATTCGGGATGATTCCGCTTGGCATCATTGCCCGCTGGTATATCGCCGAGCGCATCGACGGCGATGACGAAGTCGCGCAATTGGTGGACCCGCAAACCCAAGGTGGGCTAACCGTGCCGCTGGTCAATGTGCGCTTCGTGGCCTGGCTGGCCCGCCGACGAGGCCTCTTAAGCGAGGGG
>JALYIF010000153.1 GCA_030775925.1 Vulcanimicrobiota bacterium
ACCTTGCTTGCTCTTGGCAACACGTCCATTCGCCAAATTGCCTTTCGCACGGGGTTTGCCGATCAAAGCCATATGGCGCGGTGTGTTCGGCGCTTCATGGGCGTCAGTCCCGGCGCCATCTTCAAAAATACAAAATAGCCAATTATACCGCGTGAATCTAAACGTTCACGACTGCTGCGCGAGCTCTGTGTTACGGTGGGCCTGCGTCGAGCCGCATGGGGGTTCGGCGACTTTCACTTACCATTAGAGAGGGTAGTATGCAATTTAGAAATACCCTCCGTCGTGTAGGCATCGCTTTGATGCTGCTCGTCGCGTTTCTCGTCCAGGGAACATGGGCACTGGCGGGAACCACGGGCGGCCTCAACGGCGTAGTGCTCGATGAAAAGAATCAGCCGGTTGCGCAAGCTGCCGTTACCGCTGCTTCGCCATCGGGATCGTCTACATCAACGACGGACGCGCAAGGACATTATCTGTTCTTGCAATTAGCTCCGGACACATATACGGTTTCGGTCATTAAAAAGGGATACCAAGCGGTAACCCAGGCCGGCGTAACGGTGTTCGCCGACAATAATTCCACCGCCGACCTTCACACGTCGACGCTTACCGAAATTGCGAGCGTGACTTCGAAAGTGGGAGGCGCCTTAGTAAAATCGGGCGTCACTGCCGACACGTACAGCATCAACTCGCAGACGATTCAGAAATCGGCTGCGTTTGGCGGTGGCGGCAACCTTGACAATGCCTATTCCGCTATGGCGGCGGTTCCTGGCGTCACGATCGCGCCCGGCGGTTCCGGCTGGAATCAACCGGTTTTCGTTCGTGGATCGCAGTTTTTCTTTACCGGATTCGAGTTTGACGGCGTTCCCGTCAATCGCGCGTTTGACAATTACAACGCGAGCACCGAGTCAACACTCGGCCTGCAAGAGTTGCAAGTATACACCGGCGGTGGCCCCGCAGGTAGCTCGTCATCAGGCACCTCGGGCTTCATTAACCAAGTTATCAAAACGGGCACCTACCCAGGGTACGGTTCGTTCCAATTTGGACTTGGCACCCCCGCATATTACCACCAGGGTAAAGCGGAATTCGGCGGCGCAAGCCCCGACCGGAACTTCAGCTACTATGGTGGTATCAGCGGATACAACCAGGGGTATCGCATCATCGACTCCGGCAATGGTGCTTCGCAGATGCAACCCGGAATGCCGTACCAAGGCTACACCTTTACCGGCGTAACGACGGCAAACGGGCAAGGCGTTGTTCCGCTGTGCGACACTGCGGCTTCGCCGACAAATGCTGGTAAACAACCGGTTGGTTTCACGACACCGGTTGCAGCGGCGGGCGAATCAGCCGGTTGCTTCAATCAGTTTGCGGGCAGTTACGGAACCACGGCCACGATTAGTGACCGCGAAGATGTTGCGAACTTCCACATTAAGATCCCGCGTAAGAGTGGTCAAAAAGACGACATTCAATTGCTGATGAGCGCATCGTCTCTAACGACAATGCCTTACACCAGCCTCAATGATTGCGGCGGCATTGCACAGTGTACGCTTGCGGCAACCGGCACCCCCTACTGCTCGCAGAACCTCGTGGATGCATTTGGCAAGGCTTGCGCCGCCGCGAACTACCCGAGCTACACGGATGCCCGAGTTTACAATCAGCCGTTCGGCACCAGCGTTACCGGCGTCTCGCCGCAGACGTACTTTTCGCCGAACACAGACTCGAATCGCGCGTTTAATGCGGCTCTACCAGCCACGCTGCGCGATCCACTCTGGAATGATACCGGTATCTTCAAAGCGCAGTACACGCACCCGTTCTCGGACCGCGCGTATGCTCGCCTTTTCGGATACACGTTCTTCTCAGATTGGCAACTCACTGGTCCGGTATGCCAATGGTCGACGTATGTGAACGCACTAAACGTTTGCCCCGGTGCGGCAAACTACAACTTAATCACGCATACCTCCGGTGGCGAACTTCAGATCGCCGATCAAATCAATAACGCAAACTTGCTGAACTTGACGGCGAACTACACTACTGCCTCAGTCAATCGTTTCAATAACAGCGGCTTTATTGCCGGAGCCTCACCAATTGGCGTTATCGGAACCGATGCTGCCGGCCAGTACCACTGCTATGACAAAGCTGCGGGAACCGAAGTTTCTTGTGCCGCCAACAATGGCGCAGGACTCAACACGGCCTTCCGTACCAGCGCCAAGAATGGCATTCCCGGACCAGCTGCTCCCGCATGTACCTCAACGGCCGGTGCTCCTGTAGCTTGCACGTTTGCAACGCTGTGGGATGGAAGCGCAAAGGGGACATTCAACAAGGTCAAGCCGAAGTTCACCTATCTCTCACTGACCGATCAATATCGGCCCAGCGAGAAGTTGCTCTTCAACATCGGATTACGCTACGAGCGGTATCAATACGATCTGCCCGCCAGCGATACGGCAGGGGCGAATTTCTACAGCCAGATATTTGCAAACCAGGCTTGCTTCAATCCCACCACGGGTGTGCTTGCGCTCAAGCCGTTGAATCCTGGACAACCACCGCCACAAGGCATCCAATACACAACGGCTCCCGGAGCGAAGTGCGCGGATCCTCTTGCAGCTGGTGGACTAGCCCTCGCTGGCTTCTATCATCTCAATGGGGACCCGGGCAATCCGGCCGGAACGCCGGTATTCTCCGATAAGTCGCCCTCAGCATACGCGCAAGGCTTCCTCTCGGCGCGCCTTTCGGGAACGTATACGCTGTCGCCCGACTCCGTCGTGCGTTTCTCAGCGGGCCGCTTCGTTCAACCCCCGATTTCTGCTTCGGTTCAATATCAGAACCGCGCAGGCGATGCCCGGTCGATCTACGGATCGTCGGTGGGTCTCGGGTTCTTCTCACCCTACCATCCCATTCCGGCGCAGTCGGCGGCCCAATATGACGCATCTCTTGAACGTCACATCAAGGGAACGGACATGAGCTTTAAGATCTCGCCGTTCTACAACTTCACGCATGGCTATCAACAACAGTCCTTTATCGGACAGCTCTTCGTCACGCAGGTTCCGGTTGGAAATTTCCGTTCACAAGGCGTGGAATTTGCATTCAACAAGGGTGACTTTAACAAGAATGGCCTCTCGGGCCAAGTTGCGTTAACCTACACCAATGCCAAAGTGCAATACACGAACTGGTTCGGACAGAATCAAATCACCAACCTGAACAAGGTCATCACGGCCTATAACAGTCTGGCTGACCCGGCGCTTGGCGCCTCACCTTGCTACGCGCCCAACGGCGGCGGTACGGCTGCTGCTATCGCTCCGCAAGCGTGCGGCGGCACGGCCATTGTAAACCCTTACTACGGCAAGGTTGCCTCACTTCTGGATCCGAACGCGTGGTATTCTCCGGCGTCCAACGTTCTCGCTCCGGGACTCAACAGTGGCGCAGGCAATTTCGACTCACCGTGGGTAGCCTCGGCACTCCTTAACTGGCGTCACGATCGCTTGGCGATTACGCCGACCCTTCAGTACCTGACGGGAACCACATACGGCAATACGCTTGACTTCGTTGGTCTTGATCCGCGCATCTGCGGGCAGAATCAATTAACGGCGGGAATTACGGCCGTTTCACCCACCACGCCGGCGGGCAACTGCGATTACTTGAGCCTCGGCGGCTTAAGCGCGCAGACTGCAGGTACCCCGTACGGCATTCTGTACGTTCCGGATCCGGCACGTGCAGACCATCAGTTCACCGGTCTTGGACAGTATCGGAACCCCAGTATTCTTACGGGAAACATGGCGATCTCGTATGAACTGTCCAAAAAAGTAACTGCGCAGTTGACCCTTACGAATATCTTCCACAGCTGCTTCGGCGGCACGAAGGGATCGTGGACAAATGCGTATCCGGTGAGTCAGAGTGTTTGCGGATACGGGCAGAACGGCTTTTATACCGCGAACTTCTACAACGGAACCAGCGCACTCGACGCAGCTGCCAACGGCGTTGCAGCACCCGCGTTCGAACGCCCGGCCTATGGGCCAAATGTTGGGCTGCTGCCGCAGCCGTTCAATGCCTACCTTCAGTTCACGGTCAAGATCTAAAGCATCTAACCGCGCCTGAAAAAGAAAAGGCTTCCGTGTAAACGGAGGCCTTTTCTTCTTCGAATGAGCTGTTCTTACGCGACCGCGATGTTGTTGCGATGCTACGATTATCACGGCGAATTCATTCCTCGCCCTCTATGAG
>JALYIF010000154.1 GCA_030775925.1 Vulcanimicrobiota bacterium
GGTTGTGGTATGTGCTCATTGAGCCAACCTGTCATGCTAACAAAAGAATCGGTAAGGAGAATGATGCCGACGCCGATCAAGATCAGTCCGGCGACAAATTCGATGACGGGTAAATAGCGTTTAATCCGATTGAGGGCAGCCAGCGAGCGATTGAAGGCGGCGGCGACCAGGAAAAACGGCACGGCCAGCCCGGCCGAGTACGCAAGCATGTATCCCGTAGCCTCCAGCGTGTGCTGTTGCGAAGCTGCGAACAGGATTGCCGAGAGGATGGGACCGATGCACGGAGACCAGCCGGCGGCAAAAGCAATGCCCACGATGAGTGAAGCAATGTACGAGCGGTTCACACTTCGAAATTGCGGCCGCTTGTCCATCATCAGGAACGGGATCTTGAAGACGCCCATCATGTTGAGCCCTAGGATAATAATGATGACGCCGCCGATGCGCGCGATCCACAGCTTATTGGCCGCAAGGATGCCGCCCGCTGCACTGGCAAACACGCCGAGCAGCACGAAAACGATCGTGAAGCCCAGAATGAACGCAATCGAATGGCCAATGACTCGACCCTTGGCCGCGGCGGTTTGGTCGCCTTTGAGTTCTTCGACCGTGGAACCCGTTAGAAACGACATATAGGCCGGCACGAGCGGGAGGACGCACGGAGAGATGAAGGAAACGAACCCGGCCGCGAAAGCCGTCGCGACGTTGAGCTGAGGGGTTGGCATCGCCTCAATTGTACGACGCACCTATGAGCATGCCTTGAAGGGACGCCCCGCAAGTTGACCCATTGGTTCCAATATCCCAATATTGACCCGATCGCATTCCACCTGGGCCCCATTGCGGTCCATTGGTACGGGATTTCATACCTCGTGGGCTTTGTGGCAGTCTATCTCTGGATGAGCCGCCCGGCCGGCAGGGCGCGCCTGGGACTCACAAACGACCAAATTCAAGACTTCTTAATGTACTGCCTAATCGGGGTATTGATCGGCGGCCGTACGCTGTTTGTGATTGCAGACATGCTCTCCAAGCACAATGCCAGCGAGTATTTTAGCCACCCCATCAACTTCATCGCGGTCTGGAACGGTGGAATGGCCTTCCATGGTGGCCTCATCGGGGTGATTATTGGGCTCCTACTCTTCCTGCGCAAGCATCCGGGCCTGTCTTTTAACGTGATGGGCGATGAGACCGTGATGCTGTTGCCGATCGGCATCGCGCTCACTCGGGTGGTCAACTTTATCAACGACGAATTACCTGGGCGCATTTGCAACCCGGATCATCCCTACTGCATCGCCTTTCCAAACTATCCGGACGGCTACCGGTACCCCTCGCAGCTCTTTGAATGCGTGCTGGATATTGCCACGTTGCCGGTGTTGTTCGTGCTCTATCGCCGGCGCCCGCCGGATGGCGTTGTCGCCTGGACGTGGTTCACGATCTACGGTGTCACGCGCACGATTGCCGAGATCTGGCGCCAGCCCGATATCGTGATTTTCGGTGGAATCACCGGCGGGCAGATCCCGTCGTTGCTCATGATCGTATTCGGTATTGCGATGATCGTGCATAGCTATCGTCGCGGCGTCCACACGAATACACGCGCTGAGCTAGGAACAGTTCCCCAATAAACTGAAGAAGGCTGTCCATGGAGCTCGAACTCGGAGCTCATCGCGCTCCGATGACGCTGCGTGAACGGTATCGCGCACTATGTGATGAGCTCGCCGAAGTCCAGCGCGCGGCGGGTAGCTCAAACGTCCCCGTCACCATCGTCGCTGTCACCAAAAAACAACCGCGTGAAGCCGTCCTGGCTGCTATTGAGGTTGGGTTGGCCGACGTCGGCGAAAACTATTATCAGGAAGCGCGTGAGAAGCTCGCCGGCCTGCCGCCGGTGCGCAAACATTTTTTAGGGCACGTGCAGACCAATAAAGCTCGTGGAATCGTTGAACAGTTTGATATGGTCCAAACTGTCGACCGCTTCGATGCCGGACACGCGCTGGCCAAAGCTGCGCGCACACTTGGGAAAACTTTGCCCGTGCTGGTGCAAGTGAACATTTCGCCCAGCGAGCGATTCGGAGCCGATCCGGAGCAGGCAGAGCGCTTGGCTGATCAGCTACGCAATGAAGGCTTGCAGGTCGACGGCGTGATGGCGATCGGACCCCTCACGCAAGATCGCGACGACCTTCAGCGAGCCTTCGAACGAGCTGCCAATGCATTTTCTTTAGTCGGTGGCACGACGCTCTCGCTCGGTATGTCCGGCGATTGGCAGCACGCGGTGGAGTGCGGTTCAACGATGATTCGAGTCGGAACTTCCCTTTTTGGCCCCAGATCTGGCACCCCCCAAACAAGAGGCAACCTACAATGAGCAGTGTGTTTAACAAGATCGGTTCGTTTTTTTCGATTCGCGATGAAGACGATGAGGAATTGTATGAAGAGCCGGCTGGCGGGGCGCGCAACGTTGTGCCGCTTTCTAATGCGGGCCGTCGCGGCGGCACCGAAGTCAGCGTGTACGCGCCCCGTTCTTTTGGCGACGTAACCGAGATCGCCGACGCGCTGCGCAACCGGCAAGTGGTCATTGTGAATTTACAAAATGCCGATCGTACGCTCTTGCAACGGGTTGTCGACTTCACGTCCGGTGTCGCATACACACTTGATGGCAAGATCCAGAAACTCGCCGAAGCCATTTACCTGGTCGTGCCGGCCGGAGTCGTGGTAAATTCCGCGGGGCTACGGGATTCGATGATCAATGACGGCGCGCTCGATTTCATGGGCAATAGGGGATAAACATGCAAAAAATTACGCCGGTCGATATTCAACATAAAACCTTCAAGAAGGCGCTTCAGGGCTACGACCGCTCCGAAGTCGATCAATTTTTGGATGATGTGATTGAGACCTTAGAGGACGACGCCCAGGCTATTGCTGCCTTGCAGGCTGAGATTGCCGATCTACGCGAGCGCATCAGCCATTTCAAATCGATGGAGGAGTCCTTACAAAATACACTCTTGCT
>JALYIF010000155.1 GCA_030775925.1 Vulcanimicrobiota bacterium
GACTGGGCATGTCAACGTGATCGTTCGTCCGGATGTGTATGAAAAGTATCGTCGCTTGATCCGTCAATCGATCACGATGATTATCGAGGGCGTGCTGCAAAAAGATCAGGGCTGTATCGACGTTATCGCCAAACGATTTTGGGCGTTTGATGACGAGGGAGTGTTGCAGGGCGTTCGCTCCCACAATTTTCACTGACCCCTTGAGCGTGAACCTGCATCGCGTGATCCGGTATGATGCAGCGAATATCAACACTCGAAATCCGCATTCTACAGTGTCTCGAGCAAGGATTGAAAAATCACGAGATCGCGGCGATTGTCGACCGCCAAGAGCCCACCATCGAAGGCTACATCCGGGTGCTCGGACTCAAGCTATGCGCGCAGAACCGCCAGCATCTTATCGCACAGGCTTACGCACAGGGCGTCCTGCGCGTATCCGGTTGACGAACCCCCTGGTCCGCTCGAGCGGTTCCATAAAGAAGACAACTACACGTGTGCGTTTGCCTGTGGCAATAGCCGGGGCATCCACAAAGACTTTGGAAACCAGAATGCCGGCCACCTCGCCATCTGTTGTAAAAACGCCGGCGCCGGAATCTCCGTTATCGCATTGCGGACAGTACAGGAAAATGTAGGCGAGATGTTCCTCAGCAAGGCCCGGTGTTGCTACCCAACTGCGCTTTCCGGGATGTCCCATCACAATGAAGCGCTCGTGCGTACGCAACTGACGATGAGCAAAACGAATTGGAACAACACTTGCATCAGATGAGCCCGTCCAAACAAGCGCAAGATCTTCTGTGGGCGAGGCTACAACGCGCGTTGCCGGGATCGGTAGATAGTGCTGTTTCGAAACGACAATTGAAACCGGCCCGCGATGCCGTACAATGTGCTTTGCCGTAAGAATAAGCATGCCGTTTCGATCGTTCCGGAGCACCACGCCGCTACCGACTGCCGATCGGCGCGCGTTGATACGGCTAACGACCATCACCGTTTCGCGGCGAAGGCTGGCAACTAGGGCGGGCGATGCTACGACGCGACGAGCTTGTTCGGCAAGACGTGCATCAATAAAAAGGTCTTGTTGCGCTTTTTGGTAGCGGAGCAATCCGAGACGCGCATTGTGAAACATGTGCGCGCCTTCCAAGGCACCCCACACGCCCAAGCCCGCCATTACAATCAGAAGAAGAACCGACAGTTCGAACGGCTTCTTGTACCGCCGGTCGGGCGGGAAGACTGGCGGTCGCGTTGCTTAAGGCTGCGGCGTAGCCGGAACGGGTGTCGGCCCGGGAACGCGCGGTGTTGGCAAGCCCGCCGGAATACTTCCAGGCTCGGGCATGCCGAGTTGATGCACGATACGCGGCGTGACGATAATAAACAGGTTCGTCCGAGTGTTTGTATCGTGGCGAACGCGGAAGAATCCGCCTAAGAGCGGCAGATTTCCCAACACGGGGATACGCGACATGTTGCTGATCTCTTCATCGCGCAAAAGTCCGCCGATTACAAACGGTTGTCCGTCTTTAACAGTGGCTTGTGTCGTCGCTTGCCGCAAGCTGATCTGCGGAACCTCACCTTGATTGGTGGGAACAAACGCCGTTACGGAGGAGACTTCAGCAAATAAATGCGAGGTGACAAATCCGTCAGAAGTAATGCGCGGCTGGATTTGCAGATTGACGCCGACGGCAATGTAATTGACGGTCTGCTGGTAGACCGGCGGCGAACCCGGGATGGTTGTGGTGGTAATAATCGGTAGCGCGTCACCGCTCAAGATCGATGCTAAATTTCCGTTGAGCGCGAGGATCCGCGGCGTAGCTAAAATGCGTCCGCCACCGTGCGAGATCGCCGCGAACACTTTGGCGTTGAACGCTAAACTCGTGAGTGGGCCGGCGGGAGTCGTATTGGTCAAGCTGGGAACGGCGGAGCCGGCGGTTAACGATGCACTCGCCAACTGACCGGCATTATTGAAGTCGATCCCGAGATCGTGCGCAGCGTTTTCGCTGAGTTCCAAAACCTGACATTCAAGCACGACGCTCGGTAAGGGCACATCGATCTTATTGATCATCACTTTGAGCGAGTCGATTTCGGCCTGCGTGCCCGAAACGATCACCGCGTTCAGCCGCCGGTCGATCGCCAGATTCTCGTTAATCTTTTGCCCGAAGCTTTGGGGTTGATTTTGCTGATTGAAAATCGGTTGCTGGGCAGCTTGAACCGCACCATTGGTTGACTGGGGTAGTCCAAAGATCGAACCGCTCGCCGCAAACGTGTCGTTCGGAGCGATGGTTTGGCCTTCGACCAGCACGCCGACCACTTCGCTGACGTCGGCATATTTAAGCGGGATAACTTCAAAAAGCCGGTTCGGATTGAGCTGCGTTGCGCCGCTGTTCGGGACGGCGCCACCGGGGGAATTTTGACCGGGCGTTTGTCCGATCGGTCCGCCCTTAGGCGCTTCTACATCAATCTGAAGCACATTGCCCGAAGCCCGGGCCGTGACCGGCGTCGCGGTTGAGAGGTTGATGCCGATATCGACTTCGGGGCCAACGGCCGAGAGCGTAACTCCGAAAAGTGCGCTATTTTGCGGGCCTGGAAACGAGACCTGATTCAGGCGCGATCCGATCGTAGTGTTCGGCAAGATGAGGGTCAGCGAAGTCGTTCCCCCGCCGGTTACGTGGTAGGCGGCCGGCACGCCGCCGGAGATCGACAGCAGTACCCGGGCCCCGCCGCCGCGCACCGCGCTGACGGAGAGCGTATCGAGGGTGCTCGCGAGGGCAGCGCCCTGAATGGCCAAAATCGTGCCAAGCGCAAAAAAGAGCGCCCGGAGGGTGCAGCGTGCGTATACCGGCATGGTGGGGAGCGCTTTTCTTATGAAGCTCGACGCATGCCTTCCGAAGCAAGGGGCCCTCTTTCATTAATAAAGGCCCCCTAAAAAAGCCCCTCCAGCTATATGCAAACTGCCTTGTAGACATCAAAGTCGGATTAACATAAGTTTAACCCTAATTGCAGACCCGGTATTTGTCGCACCCCCGAGTTTTGTCTTTGGGAAGCCGGCGACAAGGGAGACGCAATTTGCTGCACCCCGTTCTTAGGAGGCACCCCTTGCACGGAACCCTTAGAGCTGTTGCGCCGGCCCTCATTGTAGGTTTGGCACTAACAGCCGTACAAGCCACGGCTTCGCCGCGGATCTCAGGCCCTTCGTATACGCATACGATGAGCTCATCCCAGACGATTCCCGCACCCCACGTCCGCGGGATGGCCGATCGCGGCCGCCTCTCTGCCGGAGCGCCGGTGAATGTGTCGCTCACGCTCCAATTCAATCATCGCGACGAACTCAACCAGTTGATTGAAAATCAGGGCCGTAAAGGCTCGCCGCTCTATCACCATTACCTGAGCGCAAACCAATTCAAGAATTATTTTGCCCCGACCGACGCCCAGCATGCGGCCGTTCTGGCCCGACTCCGCGCCGCCGGTTTCACAATCACCCAAACTTTTTCGAACAACCTGATCGTTGACGCCGTGGCGCCTTCGGCCGCGGTTGAACATCTGTTCTCGACCGAAATGCATGCCGTTAGCCAGGCGCGCTATGGAATGCGCGTCGCCAACGTCACGCCGTTAAGCATCCCGGGTGGCATGCGCGACATCGTGAAAACGGCTAGCGCCAGCAACCTGATCACGGTGCACACCCAGATGGCAAGCCAAGCCGACATCGTTCGCGGCACCAACCCGAATCGCGCGGCTCGGAATTTGAACCGCCGTGCCGTCAGTGCCAACCGCCACATCGCAGTTGCGCCGATGCGCCCGCAAATGATCCGTCCGTTCGGTGCAAATGTTGTTGCCGATGCGGGCTTTGAATCAGGTGCCTTCGGCCATGGCTGGTCACGTTGCGGAGCCGGCACGCCGGCCGCATCGGTTTCCAGCAATCGCGCTCATTCAGGCCGCTACTCCGGCCGCGCGGGTTCGACCAACTCTTCAACGGGTGAAGAGAACGGCGACACCGGCGTCTGCCAGCTCGTGACAATTCCGACAGGCGGCACACTGAGCGCCTACCTGTTCCAGTTCTCAAACGAGCCCGATACCACGTACGCGTGGCAAGAAGTTTCGCTCCTTGACACCGCAGGCACCACCGTTGCGACCCTCCAGAAGACGGTCGGAAACGCAGGCGCGTGGCAGTTCAACCAGTGGAACGTCAGTGCATATGCGGGCCGCCAGATGTATATCTACTTTGGCGTCCACGGCGACGGTTACTCAGGAACCTATACCATTCAATACGTCGACGACGTCTCGTTGACCGGCTCGGGCACGCCGTCGCCAACACCGGCGCCTACGGCCACACCGGGTCCGACTCCGACCCCGAAACCCACCTCGACCCCGGGCCCGACCCCGACGCCCGTACCCACCGCTACGCCAACCCCGGCTCCGGGCGGCTGCGCGGGCACCGCACCAGTCGGCGGATCGCTGCGTGGAGGCGACAATGGCCTCGGCCCAATCGCCGTAGCCAACGGTTATGACATGCCGGTCCAACATGGTTGCAACGGCAAGGGCCGCACAGCCGGTATCGCAATGTCAGCCGACTTCCTCGACAGCGATCTCAGCGCATACCTCAGCTACTTCGGAATCAATCGCACGGGCACGACCGTCCGCACCGTCGTTGACGGCAGCACCGGCCTCCCCACCAGCGCCGATGCTGAGGAAACCGTCCTCGATATCGAAACCATTGCCGGTCAGGCTCCGGGCGCGACCGTCCACCTGTACCTCTTCCCCGACCTGTCATCACAGCACATCGAAGACGGCTACAATAAAGCCGTCAGCGATAACCTCGTCGACACCCTGAACTCCAGCTTCGGCGGATGCGAAACTGGCGACCCGGCCTTCGCAAATTCGACCGAGTCTATCGCAACGCAAGGTACCGCGCAGGGCATCACCTTCGCAGCATCTTCGGGCGATTCTGGTTCACAGGAATGCACCGCGCCGGATACCGGACAGTCCGCTCCGTCGACGGGCCCGCATTTCATGTCGATCGGTGGTACCAGCCTCTACGTTACCAACTCCGGTGCGTACTCGAGCGAGTCCACGTGGAGCGGCGGCGGTGGCGGCGTCTCGACGACGTTCTCGATCCCCAGCTACCAAGTTGGACTTGCGGGAGTTTCCTCGACCAGCATGCGCAATGTCCCCGACGTAGCCATGGCTGCAGATCCGGCAACCGGCACGGCGCTGTACTTCACAGGCAGCTGGAAGGGCCCGATCGGCGGCACCTCATGGGCTTCACCGATCTTCACTGCCCTGCAGACGGAAATCGACCAGAAGCAAAACTCGCGTAACGGTTTCGTGAACCCGCGTATCTACAATCTGTTCAAAGCAAGCGGTTACACGAACTTCCGCGATGTCACCACCGGAAACAACGGTTCGTTCTCGGCCCACAGCGGGTACGATAACGCCACCGGAATCGGTTCGCCCAAGGGCAACTCCTTGGCCGCAGCCGAGTAACGAGCGACCTATCAGAAGCGGCGAGACCGGAGATTCCGGTC
>JALYIF010000156.1 GCA_030775925.1 Vulcanimicrobiota bacterium
GGCGTGGAGGGTGTGCAGCGGGCCAAATTGGCTGCCGGGTGGAAAGATTGCCGAGGGTGCGGTGTTCCGATTGCGCGCGGTGGTCCTGCTTCTTGCTTGCGCTGCGCACAGGCTGAAACCGATACCAAAGTACGAACGGTGGCACGGTTGCTTTTTGAAGCGCCGTGGCTTGGATACGCCGGCGTCGCAAAAGTCGTCAAAGACCTCTCCGAGCGGGAATACGACTCGATCTGCCGGCGCGTGTTAGCGCGCTGGTGGGAAACCTTGAGCCGTGCCGCGCGTGGAGCACAATTGACCAAAAGCGGCCGCGAACGGCTTATTGCAAGTTCGTATGTCATTTTAAAGAGCGGTCTGGATCCTGAAGAGATCTCGCCCGCCGTCGTGCGCAATCTCCTCGGAGATGATTTGCACGAACTCATCTACGGAACAGTGAATAGCTAACTTGAACAACGATAAATATACCGGCGAACAAATCGAGGTCCTCAAGGGTCTTGAGGCCGTGCGCAAGCGTCCTGGCATGTACATCGGCAACACCTCCGAGCGTGGGTTACACCAACTCGTGTATGAAGCTGTCGACAACGCCGTGGATGAGGCGCTTGCGGGTCACGCCCACAACATTGCCGTTATCCTGTACAAGGATGGATCGTGTTCGGTCGAGGACGACGGCCGCGGCATTCCGGTCGATGTTCACGCCGGCGAGAAGATGCCCGCGGTGGAAGTGGTGATGACTATCTTGCACGCCGGTGGAAAATTTGGCAAAGGCGGCTATAAAGTTTCGGGCGGCTTGCACGGCGTGGGCATCTCGGTTGTGAACGCACTTTCGGAATGGACCAAAACACGCGTCAAACGTGGCGGTTCCGAATACGAGATTAGCTTCATTCGCGGCATCACCGATCAGAAACTCAAAAAACTCGGTAAGGCCGAGGGCACCGGCACCATTCAGCATTTCAAGCCCGACAGCGAAGTCTTCGAAACGCTCGACTTCCATTGGGATATTCTGCAAAAGCGCTTGCGGGAACTCGCGTTCCTGAACCGCGGCTTATCGATTACGCTACGCGACGAGCGTGGCGAAGCCGTTAAAGAAAAAACGTTCAAATACGATGGCGGAATCATCTCCTTTGTCGAGTGGCTCAACGACAAGAAAGACCCGCTGCATCCGATTATTTCCACCAACGCCGAGCGCGATGGTGTGGTCGTTGAAGTTGCCATGCAGTGGACCGATACCTACACGGATCTGGTCTACTCGTTTGCCAACAATATCAATACCATCGAAGGCGGCATGCATCTCATCGGTTTCCGAACCGCGATCACCAATGCCGTCAATTCGTACGGCAAGAAGCGTAGCTTCTTAAAAGAAGCCGATGGAAATCTTTCCACGGACGACTGCATGGAAGGCCTCACCGCAGTCATTTCCGTGAAACTTGAGAATCCGCAGTTCGAAGGACAAACCAAAACCAAGCTGGGCAACGCGCGCGTGCGCAGTATTTCATACGGTCTCATTAACGAACGCCTGGATTTCTTCTTCGAAGAGAATCCAAAATTTGCGCGTGCTATTATCGAAAAGTGCATGCAGGCATCGCGCGCTCGTGAAGCCGCAAAAAAAGCCCGCGATCTTTCGCGTCGCAAGAACGCGCTCGATGGAAGCGGCTTGCCCGGCAAACTCATCGATTGCAAGAATCAGGATCCGTCGCAGAGCGAAATCTTCTTAGTCGAAGGTGACTCGGCCGGCGGAACGGCTAAAGGCGGACGAGATCCGAACTCGCAAGCCATTCTGCCGTTGCGAGGCAAGATCATCAACGTCGAAAAAGCGCGGCTAGATAAAGTGCTCGCAAACGAAGAAATTCGCACGATGATCACGGCTCTGGGGACTGGCTTTGGCGATGAATTTAACGCCGGCAAGCTGCGTTATCACAAGATTATCATCATGACTGACGCCGATGTCGACGGATCGCACATCCGCACGTTGTTGCTCACATTCTTCTACCGGCAGATGAAGCAATTGGTGGAAGACGGCTATATCTACATCGCGCAACCACCGCTGTACGGCATCAAAAAAGGCAAGAAGCAGTGGTACGCCTTTAGCGATGATGAGTTGAAATCGATCGTCGGGAATGGCGACGGCAAAGAGTTCATGATCCAGCAATACAAGGGCCTGGGTGAGATGGATGCCGAGCAACTCGCCGAGACAACTATGGAAGTTGGAAACCGCCGCCTCAAGCAAATCATGGTTGAAGACGGCGTTGAAGCCGAAAAGATTTTTACCGATCTGATGGGCGACAAGGTCGAACCTCGCAAGCAATACATCTTCGACTTCGCACGCAGCGTAAAAAACATCGACCTCTAGCCCCGCGCGCTTGTAGCGGGCCATGCTTCGACCGGCTCAGCATGACACTGAAGGTGCAGCATGACGGAAGGTGCAGCATGAATGAAGGTGCAGCAGCACGCTGTTGTCATGCCGAGCTAAATTAGGTCACCCTGAGCTAAATTATGCCGCCGTGAGCGAAATTGTGTCACCCTGAGCTTGTCGAAGGGTGGATTTGCGGCGGGCCATGCTTCGACAGGCTCAGCATGACACTGGATGGCTCAGCATGACACTGGTGGCTCAGCGTGACGCAGGGGACCGGTGTCGCCATGAGCGACCGTTCCGCGCTTGCCTCGCGGGGCGACGGCGGCACTCAATTCCACCAAAAGATCTGGGCGCTTCGGAACGCTTTGTTCGCTTTGTGCCGTTTTGTGTCGTGAGGAGTGCCTTCACGGGGTATGAGGGCTACAGGTCAGAACTTGGAGGGCGCCACGGCAGAACGGTCGGAGAGCAGAGGCATACCGGCGGCGAGGGTATCTTTGCGGGGAAAGAAGCGATTCTGGGCACTGATCGCGGCGCTTGCGGTTGTCTTTACCGTGCTCGCGATCAATCATCACCCGGTTGGCCGCTTCCTCATGACCCAAACCTTGAGTCTGGCCAGCGGCTACCATGTTGAGATCGGCGAGATGCGCCTGCAAAGCGATCATGGCGCCTTTATCGGCACGCATGTCAGCAAACACGGCGAGCCGGTCCTGGACGCGGAACGCATCGATATTTATTACCATCTGCGCGACCTGTTGCCCGGCAGCCGGCATCGCTTTGGATTCGTCGGCCTCTCCATTAACAAGCCGCATCTCACGATCATTCATCATAAAGACGGAACCTATAATATCGGGCAGAGCATCTCGCCGGGCGCGGCCCATGGAGCTCCCGGCCAGACGCAACCGATCGGGACTCCGCTCGATTTTACCGTCCGCGTGCGCGACGGCAGTGCAACCTTGCTGGATGAATATCAATACTATAAGGAAGCCCGCGTTCAAGCTATCCACCATATCAATGCTGATGCAACGGTAAACTCCGATACCCGCACCCACTATACGGTCACTGCAGCGTTTGTCGACCTCAAGGATCAACCCATACGCGCGGTTGGCACCATCGACTACGTGCACGGCTACGCTCTGCATCACGTGTATGCTGCCGCGGTTCCAATCGAGGCCATTGGAAACTACGTTATCAACTCGCCCGCAGCCCGCATTGTTGCCGGAACTGCCAAAGACTTTGATGCACGGATGTACTCGCTCAATGTTTCGCCCGGCAAACCCATCGAATATCATACGGCGGCAACCTTGCATTTTTCGGATGGCCAACTCTACATCAACGGTTTGGCCAAGCCGCTCGACGGAATATCGGGGGGCTTGCAGATTACCGACAGTGGGCTCTCGGCGCGCTCGCTCGCTGCCTCAATTGCCGGCGTTCCCATTACCGTAGCCGGTTCGATTTATAATTTCTCCGATCCGAAGTTTTATCTTGGCTTGCAGGGCGCGGGGGATCTGCGGGCTTTAAAAAATATTGTCGCGAATGGATCGACGTATCCGCTCTCGGGTGACACGCACTTTGACACGCTGATCGAAGGACCGATTGCAAATCCGCTCATCATGTTCGGTTTCGCTTCGCCCGAATTACAGTACGCCGCTTACCCCCTAGCTAATGCGCATGGGTTGCTTGCCCTTTACAACAATATCGCCTCGATTGTGCCGCTACGCGGCAGATACGGTACTATCAATCTTGCCGTCAGAGGCGATCTCTCATTGGGATCGCACGTGCAGTCGGAGATCGCGATCGGCTATTCAGCCAACGCAAACGACCTTCCGTATCTCGGATCTCTGACACCAGGCAGTGTAATTTCTGGGCAAGCGATCGCGCAGGGCACAGATTCTGCGCTCGGCATTGACGGGTATATCGCCGACGAAAATCATCCGGCGCGCTTCAACGCCTTCTACGGTATGTCGCCACAGGGCCTAGGGTCGGTAGGCCCGCTGGCCGTGGAGCGGAACGGTGGAACGCTCTACGGCGGCTTTACGATGGATCGCGCGCATAATGACAGTTCGTTCTGGCTTTCCGCGCGGGATTTCGCGCTTGCGCCGGCGCGCGCGGTCGCGTTGCCCGGAGCGCAATTGCCCCAGGTCGCACAACTCGATGGACACGTGCTGGACGCAGATGTTGCTGGTGCAGGTAGCGCGACGGATCTAGCACTCGGTGGCCGCGTGCACGCGCGCGATTTGCAAGTGGCAGGCGTTCGTCTTGACAACTTTGGCATCGCCTTTGCGGGGCCGCTAGCGAACCTTTCCATCTCGGAGATCCATGCGAACGGACCGTGGGGTGTTTTTGATGGCAACGGTTCGTACGCAAACGGCGGCGTGGTCGCGAACGGAAATTTTGATGGGAACCTGGATTCGCTTCCGTATGCCTCCTCAGTCGGAGCTCACGGAAGCGTGCACGGCCCGGTGGCGCTCGCGTATCAAGGCGATCGTGTCATCTTGCAGACGCACGGCGCACGTTTTACGAACGTATCCGTACAAGGCATCGCAATCCAATCACTTGACGGCACCATCGGCATTGGAAAAGACGGTACGCGCGTCTACGCAGCGCAAGCGCAAGTTGCGGGCGCGAATGCGGTAGCCGCCGGAACGTTCGGTCAAAGTGGCGACTCGATGGCGGTCGCAACGGCGGATGCCGGACCGCAAGCCGCGCGCGCACTCGGGCTCCCGCTTGAGAGCGGCCGCGTCGCGATGGTTGGAACCGTCGGCCAGCAAGGCAATGCGCCAACATTTGACGGTGGCGTTGCGATCAGTAACGGACGCGCGGCGGGATACCCGGTTCAGGGTAGTAGCGAGTTGCACGTTAGCGCAGATGCGCTGTCGGTTCAAGATGCCACGCTTACGATGGATGGTATGTACGGCGCGGTTGCGGGCAACGTGCGCGCGCTGCGATCGGGTTCGCCGACATACGATTTGAGCGCACATGTACCGGCGGGCGATATTGCAAGGGCTGCGCAGACCCTGCATCTCTCCACGTTTGGCCTGGTCGTTGGAAGTTTCGGCGCCGATTTGCAGATTGGTGGCCGCGGCGCCTCACCGACGATTCGCGGACCGATCGGTGTTCCAATCGGTAAGATCAACGGCATGGGATTCGATGGCGCCCACACCATTATTGCTGCCGATGCCGGAGGCGTGAGCGCGCAACAGGGGGACGTGATGGTCCAAACAACGCGCGCGGGCTTTCATGGCTTTTTGCGTGGAAGTAGCACCTCTATTGCCGTTCGCGCGCCCAATGCGGATCTCTCAGACTTTAACGATTTTTTCGATACGGGCGACACGCTTGCGGGCAAAGGCCGCGTTGTGTTCGCAGCGTCGCGCGCGCGCAACCTGATTGCATCTTCGGGGGACATTGATGTAAAGGATTTCCGGTACCGGCGTTTGCCGATCGGAGATACCGACGCCGATTGGTCGAGTCGAAACGGCACGGTTACGGGAAGCGTGCACGTCGGCGGCGTGCACGGAACGATGGCTATGTCCGGCAATGTTGGGATCGCGTCGTCTGCCATGATGGGGGAAATCGTCGCGCGCTCACATTACAATGTGCGCGCCAAGCTTCGGGGACTTGATCTATCAACGTGGCTTCCTGCCTTCGGCTATCCGACGGTTCCCTTGACGGGCCGCGTTGATGCGGACGCGACCGTTGTCGGGCGCTACCCGCATTTAGTGCTCGCGAGCGAAGCCACGATTCGTCAAGGGACGCTGGGTCGCGTACCGATCGATCTGTTGCACATGGTCGCACGTTCCCAAGGCTCGCGCATTGCGCTCACGCATCTCGATGTCGAGGTGCCGGCCCTAATTGCAAGCGGATCGGGACTCTTTGGCTTGAGTCCTCGCGATCCGATTCAGTTCACCATGCGCGCAGAAAGTACCGATATTCCGACCCTCGCATCAAATTTCGTGAAGACGCCGCTGGGCGTTCGCGGCTCGCTTGAAACCGAACTGAGTGTTGGCGGCACGTGGCGCGCGCCACAACTGAACGCCGGCATCAACCTTACGAATGCGACGGTCCGCGGCCTTGCCGTGCCGCAACTTGTCGCTTCGCTCGGACTGCGTGGCTCGAACTTGCTCGTACGCAATGCCGAACTCACGCTTACCAAAGGGCGGGTTGCGGTCGCCGGTGCGCTGCCATTGCAGCTCACGCCGTTTGGGATTGGTCCGCCCTCTGCCCCGCTTTCGATGGATTTTTTCTCAAGCGGCGCGGATCTGTCCAATTTCAATCCGTTGCTCCCGAAAGGCACCGTTATCGGAGGCGTCCTGGACGGACATATCGGCCTGCATGGCACCGTGCGCGCTCCGCAGATTCGTGGCGCCATCGCGCTGGCCAACGGCAGTTATGTGAGCCCCATTGAAACCACGGCGATTACACAAACGGTCGCCCGTATGGTCTTTGAAGGCACCAGCGCCAGGTTGCAGATGCTGCATGCGCAACTCGGTCGCGGCGCCCTCGATGCCGACGGTAAAATTGCATTCAATGGTGGCGCATCGGGCGACCAGGTGGTCTTTCATGCCGACGCAACCACTCACGGCGCCATGCTGAGTTTTCCAGCGTACGGTTCTGGAACGCTTGACTCAAAAGTCCATCTGACAAAAGAACCTGGAGCGCTCGCGCTGCTCTCGGGTGATGCGAGCATCACCAACGCGGTCATTCCCGTGGCGGCGCTGGTCCCACAGTCCGGAGCGGCCGGTTCCGACGCCGCGGCAGCCTCGCCGGCTCCAGGCTTCCCATTTAATGTGGCCTTCAACTTGGGAATCACGGCCGGGAAGAATGTTGCCGTTCGCGCCAACGCCTTAGGCTTCGCGGTGGACATCGGCGCGAAAGGCCGCGCGGTTTTGGCGGGGACCCTTACGCAGCCTACATTAGATGGTGCCTTCGATTCCTCAGGGGGAACCCTGGCCTTCGTGGATCACGTCTTTAAGATCCAGCAAGGGTCGGTCACCTTCAATCCGGCTAACGGCGTCGTACCGAATCTTTCGGCGGTCGCAACAACCCACGTCACCAACCCCGATCCAGACCCGGCTCGCAACCCCACCGGGGCGGCCGATATCACCGTGAAAGTCAGCGGACTGGCCACCAATGCCAACTTGACGTTCCAATCCGATCCGCCCGGGTATTCGCGCGACCAGATCATCGGGCTGCTCTCTCCCCTGGGAGCGATCACGGGCATTCAGTTTGATGAGAGCGGCAACCCGCTGGCGCCAGGGCAGCTTGCAGGCGCTCCGCCCGTTGGGAACTTCCAACCACTCCCGCCGGGTGCTTACCGGCGCCAGAATGGAACCTTGAGCGTCGGGCAGGAAGCCTTTAATATCCTGAATGCCCGTCTGTTGAGCGGCTTCCTTACCCCAATCGAAAAGGCGCTTAGCGGTACCCTGGGCCTGTCGAGCGTGAACCTCACCCTTAATTACAGCGGAACGGTGGGCTTGAGCTTGCGGCGCCCCCTGTCCAAGCGTCTTTCGGCCGTCTATGCCCGGACGTTCGGGTTCCCAGACCGGCAAACGTACGGATTTCAGTACGCTCCCACGGAATTCACAGTCGGGCAGCTTACGTTCTTCCAGCAGAATTCTGCGTCGTTTTTCAGCAATGGAACCACTCCCCTCACCACCAACCCAAATATAACGGTGGGCCAGCCAATCGCCGGAGCCAGCGGCTTCACGTTCACCATTAGCCGGTTATTCTGGTAGCGGCCGGCGCCAGAGAGCCTACTCTGCCACTAAAGTGGCTCTGTTCACCCAAAAAA
>JALYIF010000157.1 GCA_030775925.1 Vulcanimicrobiota bacterium
GCGCGCGGTCGAGGCGCTGGCGGCGAATTGGTTTCCGCGGCCGAATCCTATGCCTGGTCCCGCCAGTGTTTGCATATTGAGGTGAGCTCCGACGGGCGGCTCGGCGCCGAGGGCTTTTATGAGCCCAAAGGCTACACCGTGGCAACCGACCGTTTCATCAAGCGCAATCCAGCAACACCACCATGAAGGGCCGACGTGCGCATCGTTAGTCTCTTGCCCAGTACGACTGAGATTTTGTTCGCACTCGGCCTTGGCGATCAGGTTGTCGGCGTAACGCACGAATGCGATTATCCGCCGGAAGCGGCAGCGCTTGCGCAGGTAACCTCAAGTGCGTTGCCGGAGCCAGGCAATTCTGCGCAGATCGACCGGCATGTTCGCGAGAGCGTGCATAGCGGCTCGAGCTTGTACAATCTGGATTCGGAGCTGCTCGAAGAATTGCGGCCGGATCTGATCATTACCCAAGAACTTTGCCAGGTTTGCGCGGTCTCTTACGAGATCGTCGACCGAGCCGCAAAGCGACTGAGCAGCGACCCGCGGGTGGTGTCACTCGAGCCATCATCGCTCGACGATGTTTTCGCCAACATCGTTACGATCGGGGAGTTGACGCACAGCCAAACGGCCGCTCGGGAGCTGGTCAAACAGTTGCAGTCGCGCCTTCATGCGTTGCCTGACGCGCATCCTCGACACGCAACTCGAGCCCATCCGCGCACACTCGTGCTGGAATGGACCGACCCCCCGATGAGTGGCGGGCACTGGACGCCGGGACTTGTGGAAATGGCGGGCGGACTGCCGGTCCTATGCAATCCGGGAAAAAATTCAGCAGTTGTTAGCTGGCAAGCAATTCTTGAAGAATCTCCAGATGTCGTGTTAATTGCTCCATGCGGTTTTAATTTGAAAACGACGTTGCGCGCGATTGACGATCTCCAAGCAACCCCTGAGTTCTTACAACTGCGCGCGTACCGCGAAGGGCGAGTGTACGCTATCGACGGCAATGCGTTTGTAAACCGGCCGGGGCCGCGTCTGGTCGAAACCGCAGAGATCTTTGCCGCATGCATTCATGCCGGCGCGCACGATACGGTGGGCGACGACCGCTTTGTACGCTACCTCAAAGATGCCTAACATCGTTCAAGAGTAGCAACTTCGGCGCTCCCCTCTCAAAGGCAACATGGGTTAGGCTCGCGGGCTCAAGGCGCAGACCGTGCTCGCGTTCGCTTTCGCCAAAAAGCACTGAGAGTATCGCATGTATCGGACCAGCGTGCGCAACAAGTAACGTGGATCGATGCTCGGCAATGCGAATTTCATCCAGTACGGCGCGCACCCGTTCGACGACTTGAGCAAACGCTTCCCCTCCATCTGGAACATAACCGGCGGGGTCGGTCCAAGGTATCGCGTCCATGCGGGGGTATTGCTCGACGATCTGCGCCCATGTCAAGCCCTCCCATGCGCCGAAGGCAATCTCACGCAAACGGGGTTCGCGCTCGATGTCTTCAAAGCGATCGCCCACAATCGCCTTTGCGGTTTCGAATGCGCGCGAGAGATCGCTGCTTACAACCCGGTCAAAGTGTGTTTCGTGGAGCCGCAGCGCGAGGGAACGCGCTTGCGCGCGCCCCTCTTCGCTCAGCGGAATATCGGTGTGCCCTTGGAAGCGGCCGTCGCGATTCCAAGCCGTCCGCCCATGACGGACGATGTAGAGATCCTTTAAGATTGCTGTTCGAGCAAATCGGCCATATCGTTTGCATGCTCTTCTTCGACTGCTAAAATCTGCTCCATGAGGCGGCGCGACGTTGGATCTTTGTCGCCGAAATAGCGGATGATTTCCGTATAAGACTCGATAGCAATGCGCTCGGCAACCAAATTCTCGGAGATCATGCTAACGAGGCTATCGCCTTCGACATACTCTGAGTGGCTCCGGGATGCCAACCCTTCCGGACTAAAGTCCGGAGCGCCCCCCAGTTGCGTGATACGCTCGGCGATCAAATCTGCGTGGCCTTGTTCCTCGTTTGCGTGTTGCAAAAATTCTGCGGCAACGGCATCTTTGTTGATGCCTCGAGCCATGAAAAAGTGCCGTCTATACCTCAGGACGCAGACGAGTTCGGTCGCCAAGGCCTGGTTCAAAATATCGACGACCTGCTTCACGTCGCCCTTGTAGCTCTGCGTTACGGGACCTTTTTCCATGTGCTGGCGCGCCCGGCGGCGCAATTCTTTGACGTCTGAAAGGAACGGGGTCTTGGTATCGGCCACGATTGTATCTCCATTGAATTGTTAGTGTAGGGCTTCTATACCCATCCACGGCCCGAAGCCTCCCTAATCCAACTCAGCCCCTTCGCCGATACATCTATCATGTTGCGGCCGCCTTCCGTGTTCTCAGGAGAGCAAGATGAGGGCGAACTGCTCGGGTATATGTGCTCGTTGGTGATGCGAGACCGTCACTATCAGATGGCCTCAATCGCAGCTGTCGAACCGGATGGGACGCTCCGGACAATCTGTCAAAGTGGCATCGGCAGCAACCTTCAAGACGATGCGGTGCAGATCGCCTTACGCACCGACGAACCGGTTGCCGCGCAGACAACCGCTGCCATTCCATTTACCGTCGCTGGTGCTCCCTTAATTTTTGTCGCGCAGGCTTCTGTAGACGGCGTCTTCACGCGCGTAGAACTCGACGTCCTGGATGAATTGTGCGCAGTGTTTGCTCAGACGATCATGAACATCCGCACGCGCGAAGCCAGAGTGACGGCCGAGCGAGATCGCGCAAATCATGCCGAACAGCGCATCTCCGCATTGTGGAAAATCGCCAACCGGACTCTCGGCATCAACTACGACGCAAACCTAATTGCACGTGACATCCTACTGGAAGGCCGCGAGCAACTCGAATTACAGTGGGGTTTTATCGGGCGAATCGAGGGCGATCATCTCCAACTCGAACTGCTCTCCGAAGAACGACGTCCAAGCTCAACGCTTTCGCCCCATCCATTCGAGCGAGCCCGGCTGCTGCTCGACAAGCACATCACCGGCGACACGTTTACGTCCCAAAACACGCGCACATATATGCGCGCTGCACAAGCGACGCGTTTTACCTCATCTTCCGGCGAAGAGATGACGCTAACGATACAGGCCTTCGCCGGGACGCCCTTCCGCGTGAGCGGAACGTGGTATTTATTGTGCTTCGGATCGGACATTCCCCGCGACGACGACTTCTCGCAGCAAGATAAGCGATACGTAGAACTCCTCGCTTCGGTGTTTTCCCGCACACTGGAGCAACGGGCGACCCTTCAACAGATTGAATATCTGCAGGATCACGACGCCCTAACACGCTTGCCGCATCGAAACCGCTTTCACGTGCGGCTTTCGGAACTGCTCCAAAAGGCAAATCGCCTCGAACCCATCGCGGTCCTTATTGTGGACACAGATCGTTATCGCCAGCTGATCGATGAATTCGGGCCAGAGGCAGGCGACGAGATTGTGCTGGAACTTGCGCAGCGTATCCGCCTTGCTAAGAATGAGCAGCACGAGCTCTTCCGCTACCGCAGCGATTCATTTGCGATGATCGTGCATGGCCCAAAAGCGCTCACAGACGTACATTTCTTAGCGGATCGTTGCATTGCCGCAATCGGCACACCGATGAAGATTAATGGTGAGGATGCGCGTCTGAGGGCAAACATCGGCATCTCCATCTACCCGTCCGATGGTGAGGACGTCCCCTCACTCACCATCGCGCCACTACAGCGATGCGCCGCGCCAAACGTGCCGGACCCGCTCAGTTCCGGTTTTATAATGAATTACTTGACGAACGCTTCGGACGGCGGCGCCTCTTTGCCGAAGAGTTGCGCGCGGCGGTAAAGAAAAATGAATTTGAACTCTATTATCAGCCAATCGTAGACCTACAAACGCGATTGGTGATTGGGGCAGAGGCCTTGTTGCGCTGGCACCATCCACGACGCGGCATTGTCGGCGCGACCGAGTTCATCCACATTGCCGAAGAGAGCGATCTGATCAACGAAATTGGGGTATGGGTGCTCGAGCACGCCGTGCAGCAGGCTCGCGCGTGGTTCGATGCGGGCAAGGACCTCTTTGTGGCAGTAAATCTTTCAGCCAGACAATTTACTGACCCCGGACTGTTGGCTGATGTTGAAGCCGCGCTTAAATCGTCCAATGCTCCCCCTAGGCTTTTGGAATTCGAAGTTACCGAATCGATTGCCATGTACGATCCGGATGCAGCAGCGTATACACTGGGTTGCTTCCACGATCTGGGCCTGCGGATCGCGCTCGACGACTTTGGCACAGGACATTCTTCACTTGCCTATCTCAAGCGCTTTCCAATCGACATTATCAAACTGGATCAAGGGTTTGTCGCGGGGCTTCCGCATGAGACTGCCGACGCCGCCATCGCGAATGCGGTTGTTGCGCTCGCGAGTAGCATGGGTTGCGAAGTACGAGCGGAGGGCATCGAGTTGCCCGCTCAAGAGCACTGGCTGCGCGATATCGGTGTCAATAGTGCTCAAGGTTTTCTGATCGCACCGCCGCTTTTGCCGCGCGCGTTTGAACGCTGGCTTGCCAGTTCCGAGCGGGCCGTACAAAGCCGGTAAGTCGGACTTACAACGCCTGGCCTGACGGATCGGCGATGATCCCTTCGAGATGCGTTGAGACGCACTCGTCCATAAGCGTCCAGCCGCTGGCGTCCACGGCAAACCATACGAATGCCCCGTTAAGAACCTTGCCGTCCCAAAACCTTGCGAGCGGGCGTCTAAGGCGCTCGATCAGCGCAACACGGATGACGGCATCGTGGGTGACGATCAGCGCATCACGCGTGGCGTCAAACGTTTTCACAAACGTTATCCAGCGCTCCAGGACTTCTGCAACGCTCTCACCGCCGGCAAAAGAAACGATCTCGGGTTGCTTACGCCACTGGTGGTAGCGCAGTGGATCGTTGCTCTCGAGCTCATCGCGATACCGCCCTTCCCAGTCCCCGTGCGCGATTTCGATGAGCAGGGGTTCTTGTTCGATCGTGACGCCAGTGCGTTGCGCCGTCGGCTGCGCGGTTGTTATGCAGCGTTGAAGCGGGCTACTGATAATACGTTGCACCTGCGCAATGCTCATCGCTTCGCCAAGTGCCTGTGACTGGGCCATACCCCGTTGCGAAAGCTCGGTGTCGCGGCGTCCTTGATACCGCCCGGCCACGTTCCAATTCGTTTCACCGTGCCGCGCGATAAATATATTGGGCATGCTTAAATCGTCAACGAGCGAACGGATAGAATGGCTGGAATAAGGGCAAGCGCCTCTAACGTTCGTGCGTCGGGAGGGCGGTCTACGGAGAGAATCATGAGCGCCTCGCCGCCTCGTGCAGAACGCGAGACCTGCATAGCCGAAATATTAACGGCTGCATCACCCAAGATCATCCCAACACGTCCAATAATGCCCGGCACGTCCCGGTGTCGTGTAAGAATGAGCGAGCCCGTGGGGTTGGCATCAATCTCAAATCCGTCAATTTCAACGATGCGCAGCCCCTGATGCAGCGACGTGCCGACCAGCGTGTGTGGACCCGCCGTTATTGCAAGCGATGACGCGAATGAATCGCGCGCCGGCCGCGAGTGTACCTCGACGACGAGTCCACGTTCTGCGCCTATTGCATCCGCATTCGCCACGGAAATGCGCCGGTCGGTCGTGCGTTGTAAGATGCCCGAAAGAAATGCAGTCACGAGTGGTGTGCTGTCGAGATCGGCAATCTCCCCGCATAAGGTCATACGGAGCGGGCTGAGTTGCGAAACGTCTTCGAGCTGCGGGTGCAGCGTGCCCAAGCGGTATGCCAGATCCACATATGGACGCAGCTTGTCGGCATCCGCGCCGCGCGGAATCGGCGCGTTTACGGCTCCATCCGCCGGGCGTCCACCTAAGACATTGAGCAAATCCGTTGCCAGCTCGCTTGCGATTCTAGCCAGCGCTTCTTGAGTGGAACCGCCAAGGTGTGGCGTCGCAATGACGTTCGGGTGCGCGTGAAGTCGCGCCCCGGAACTGCCGCCTTTGGGAGGTTCTTCTCCCACCACGTCAATCGCTGCCGCGCGCACATGACCTGAATCCAGCGCCGCTAG
>JALYIF010000158.1 GCA_030775925.1 Vulcanimicrobiota bacterium
GCCTCAATCTCCGCGGAGAAGTGGGAGAGAACCGGCGCCTCTTTGCCCGCGTAGGCGAATTGGACGCCCTCGAAAGCGATGTGCCCCTTGATCTCGCTTGCTGCGACGGCATTGGTGCCGTCTTCGCGCTCGACCGGCAAGTCGATGATCTCATAAATCCGTCCGGCGCCCACAATCGCCTTATTAATGTCGGAGACAAATGCCGCGAAACGATTCATGGGATTGACGAGAAACACAATGAGCGTCAAGAATTCAATTGCCGCTGCTCCCTGAATTCGCCCGACGAGAACTTCGCGTGAAATCACGAACACGATTGTGAGGATGCCGACGAGTAGCACGAGCGAGAGTACCAGCGGCTGCGTGTTAATAAACTGCGTGAGCTTCATGTATGTGCCGAAGTAATCCGCGTTACGGTTTCGAAACCGCTGCACTTCATACTCTTCGCGTCCGAAGGCCTTGACGATACGTTGGCCCTGCAGCACTTCCGTGAGATTCGAGGAAAGATCGGCAATGCGTTCTTGTGCGCGCATGCTTCCGTTTGCAATCAGGATGCTAAAGCGAGAGACGGCGAGCGAAATGATCGGCGCCAGAACGAAGAGCGAAAGCGTGAGCAGCCAATCGATCATAAACATACGCACGATGGTGCCCACGAACTGTGCGGTGTTTTGCACGAGTTGCGGCAGCGAGGTGGTCACTGCATCCGTCATGAGTTGCAAGTCGGAGTTGAAGCGAGAGATAAGCTCGCCGGGGCGCCAGCGGTCGAATTCCGCGAGCGGCAGGTGGAGAATGCGATCGAAGAGGCGCACGCGCATCTTTGCGATGATGTGCTGGCCGCACCATGCATTGAGATACGTCTGTGAATAGGTTGCGAACGCCGCAATAAACTGGCTGACGAAGATCAGCCCGAGGGCCCGGTACAGGGGCTCAAAATTAGGGTGCGTCGCCTGGAAAATCTCGCCTTGAATAATGGCGAATGCGTGGGGAATAACCAACACGGAGAGTCCGCCGACGATCCCGAGCAGCAGCGCGAGGGCGAGCCGGGGGTAGTATGGGCGGGCGTCGCGCGCGAGGCGCCGGAGGGTCTGCGATCGGGTCACGGTGGTTTGCGGTTGCCGCCTTCCGTGGATGAAACCTCTTGGACGCTGCCCGGTACGTGACAGAGGACCTACTTCACAGGGAGCATCACCAATCGTGGATTGTTATTTTCACAGCAACGTACCATCGGTCTCAAGTTGTACCGACTGCCGTAAGGCCATCTGCGCGACGTGCCGGATGGATGACGGCATGTGCCCCAGTTGCCGCCTAGCGGCCAAGATCGCCGCCGCCTCCACCGCCCAGCAGCCGCTACCCGGCCAGGTTCCCAACTATGGCCGTCAGCAGAGCGCGCCTCCAAACCGGAAGGTACGTACGACCGCCGTCGCAACCCTCAACGATTCGGTCGAGTCGCGCGCCATAGCGGCCCTTGGCTATCCGCTGCCGCCACTGGCCATGCTCGCGCTGCTGGACCGCAAACAGTCGCCGGCCCTACGCCGTCAAGTCTATCAGTCGCTGGCCTTTACCGGCGGTACTGCAGGGTTCGGATTCCTGTGTTACATGATGCTCGGCATTCCGTTGCTCAATATCAGCGCGGGCATCATTCTAGCTGTGCTCTTTCCGGTGTGGCTCGTTGCGAGCGTGGTCTACGGCATCAAGACCTACAACGGTGATGATGTCCGCATTCCGATCGTCAGCGACTGGATTGACGAACGGATGCCGCTCGGCCAATAGCGCTCGAAGAATTGTAGCGCGCGAGAAATTCGCGCGCTGCTTTTTCGTGATCGACGACCGGTTCGGGATACGTATTTGCGCCGAAGAGCGGCAATTCGAGTGCCGCCGTCGGACCTTGAAGCCGCACCACGTTAAAGCGGTTGGCAAGTTCGGGAATCCAGCGGCGCACGTAGATCCCCAGCGGATCGAACCGCTGTGCCTGCTTGATCGGGTTGTAAATACGTGGATAAGCCGCGAGATCGGCGCCGACTCCCGCAATCCACTGCCAGTTGCCCGTCGAGAGCGCGGGATCGTCTTCGATAAAGTGACGATCCCACTCCGTCATGCCCACGCGCCAGTCGACGCCTAAATCAAAACACAAGAACGACGCGGCAATGGAGCGCACCCGGGGATGCATCCAACCCGTTGCATGCAATTGTCGAATGCCGGCGTCCACCAGAGG
>JALYIF010000159.1 GCA_030775925.1 Vulcanimicrobiota bacterium
CTATGGATCTCGTTGAGGAGCTGTTGCACGATCTGGTGATCGCGTGACCTATCGCGTCGGCATCGTCGGCGCAAGTTTCGGTGAAAAGGTGCATCTCCCGAGCTTTTTTTCCCATCCCGCCTTTGAGGTGGTGGCCATTGCTTCACCCAACAGCGCCGGCCGCATCGCAAAAGAACGCGGCATCCCCAATGCGTACGACAATGCCGCGGAGATGATTGCCGGCGCGGAGTTGGATGTCGTGTCGATTGCGTCACCGCCGTTTACGCATCACGCAGATGTTTTGGCCGCACTAGCCGCCGGCAAGCATGTCCTATGCGAGAAGCCGTTCACGCTAAATCTAAGCCAAGCGCAGGAACTGGTGGATGCGGAACAACGGGCAGGGACGGCGTGCGCCGTGATGCATGAATTTCGTTGGGTCCCACAACGGATCGCGATCAAGGAACTGATCGCAAACAACCATCTGACGCCGTTGCGCCACATTGAGATCACACAACTCATGGGCTTCTTGCGCGCGGATGCTACGCGCAAGGGCAACTGGTGGTTTGAAAAGGAGCGGGGCGGCGGACTTGCCGGAGCCTTGCTCTCCCATCTCATCGACACGGCAAACTGGCTCGCGGGGCGCCCGCCGGTTTGGAGCACGGGAATGGTACGCACCGCCAATCCTCGCCGGCACGATACGGAAAAGGCTTTCGAAAGCACGGTTGATGACGGTGCGTTCGCGTTGATCGACTACGGTGAGGGACTTGTCGCGCGTGTTACTGCCGACGCAACCGTTGGCGTAGAATCATTTGTGCTTGGCGCGCACGGCGAACACCGCACGGCCGTCGCAAGCGGTAGCAGCATGACCGACATGCGGCTCTTTTCGGTTGATGCTGATGAGACGAACGAACTCGATTGCGCTCCTATGAAATACGCAAAATTTGAATCGGTCAATCCGCACGTGCCGCTGGTCCTCGAGTTGCTCGATGAATTCGTTAAGCAGATCGAAACCGGCACGAGCGCGGTCCCAACATTCAAAGACGCGCTGGAAACCCAGCGCGTCCTCGAATCAATCGGCTACACCACGCCCTAAGGCAACGCGAACGGCGATGCGGTGATCACCGATGGGCTCAATTGGGCGCCACCCGGGCATCCATTTTGGCCGCACGTGCCGGTTGCCGCAAAGCGATCGCCCGCATCGATGATGCCGTTGCCGTTGGCATCGTACCAAACGCCGATCTTGTAACTCGTCGACGTTGGCGGAATATCGGCGATGCGGAACGTCCCATCCGGATTCACTAAGATACCACCGGAGAACGTGTCATCAATGATCTGCGGAGGACTATTGTTCGCGCCTGAGTTGCTGTACGCAAAGGCAATAAATTGTGCGCTTACGGGTTTATAGGCCGGCGGACTCGCGTCCCCGCTCGCCGCGGCGAGCGCGCGATAGACATTAAGGCGGCCGTGGCCCTGATTTACGTCGCCGATATCATCCGCAGTCGATTCCAGAATTTGACTCAATTGCGCCGGAGAGAGAGCCGGATTGATCGAGAGCAGCAATGCAGCGGCGCCGGTCACATGCGGCGTTGCCTGCGAGGTTCCCGCGATGAGCACGTAGCAGTCCGCCGGCTTGCTGCATGGCGGATTTCCCGTCGTTGAGTAGAGGTTACTGATCCAATGCAACACATCCGTGTCACTCGTCCCACTGGGATCTCCACCCGGTGCAACCAGGCCCAAACCAGGTCCCGAATTAGAATAGCTTGCAACATACTCTTTTGCACCGGCTGGGGAGCCGGAATTATTGTCGTTTAACGCCGATGCGCCCACCGAAAGCACGCCCGGATACTCGGCCGGAAAATCGAGGACTTCATTGCCTTGGGTGCGTTCGTTGCCCGATGCGGCAACGACGAGCACGTTGTGGGCTATTGCAAAGGTAATTGCGTCGCGTTCTGCTTGGTCGGGGCCTCCGCTCTGCGCCGAACCCAGACTGAGATTAATGACGTTGGCGCCTTTGGCAACCGCATCGTAAATCGCTTTGGCCTCATCCGTCGTGCAGGCGTTGCCGTTCGCAAAAATGCGATACACCTGCAACTTCACGTTCCATGCGACACCGGCAAAACCGGCGGCGTCATTACCAATCGCTGTAGCGATGCCGGCAACATTGGTGCCGTGCCCATCCTGATCTTGAACCGCAGCATTACCCGGGGTTACGACTTGCGTTCCGCCGCATGCGGACCCGGTGGTAAGAACGCTTTCCGCATAGT
>JALYIF010000160.1 GCA_030775925.1 Vulcanimicrobiota bacterium
GATCAGAGCACGCCACCCGCCCGTGTCGTCATGATTACCGAGTGCTCCATGGCGGATAACGTCGCCGTGATGTACCCGAACGTTGATTTTGTCCGGCCTTGTAATCTTTGCCCGCACATGAAACGCAACTCGCTTCCGAAAATTCTTCACACGCTGCAAACCATGCAATACGAAGTAACCATCGATTCAGCCATTGCCGGCCGCGCCCGCAGAGCCGTTGACCGCATGCTGGAGTTTAGCCGGCCTCGCGCGTGAGCACAGCGTTAAAAGCCGACGTGATCGTCGTCGGGGCCGGCATCGCCGGTTTGATGGCCGCATTAAAAGTTTCGCCGCTCCGCGCCATCGTCGTATGCAAGAATCGTCTCGGAAGCGGAGCAGCCACGGACTGGGCCCAAGGCGGAATTGCGGCAGCTATGGGAGCCGACGATTCGCCTGCCCTACATTCGCTCGACACGCAGGCAGCGGGAGCGGGCATCTCCGATCGATCGATTATCGATATTCTTACGCGCGATGCTCCAGCACGCATTGAAGAGTTGCTCGAGCTGGGCGCGCAGTTTGACCGTACCGCGCACGGGGAGCTTGATTTGGGGCGCGAGGCAGCCCACAATCGCCGCAGAATCGTTCGCGCGCACGGCGATGCAACCGGACACGAAATCCTTAAAACGCTGATTGCCGCAGTGCGAAATACCCCTTCGATTACCGTCATTGAAAATACGATTGCCCAAGAACTGCTTCTCCATGACTCCCGCGTAACTGGCGTTGTCGCCACTGACGTTGCATCCGGGGAAACCCTGCGCATCCACGCACGCGCGACTATCTTAGCGACCGGCGGAATCGGACATCTCTACGCGCGTACGACCAACCCGCCTGAAGCCTGCGGTGACGGCATCGCCATTGCTGCACGAGCCGGTGCGGTCTTAGCGGATCTGGAGTTCGTGCAGTTTCATCCGACCGCTCTCGATATTGGCAGCGATCCGATGCCGCTTGCAACCGAAGCATTGCGAGGCGACGGTGCAACGCTCGTAAATGCCGCCGGCGTTCGCTTCATGCCGGCAATCCATCCGGATGCCGAGTTGGCACCGCGTGATATCGTAGCACGCGCCATTTTCAAAGAGGCAGCCGTCGGACGAGTGTATCTCGACACACGCGCAGCTTTGGGTGATACGGTTACCGAGCGTTTTCCGACGCTTGCTGCCTCCTGTCTCAAAGCCGGCATCGATCCGCGCAGCGAACCGATTCCGATCGCCCCCGCTGCCCACTACCACATGGGCGGCATCTCGGTCGATAAATGGGGACGCACATCGCTGCCCGGCCTATGGGCGTGTGGCGAAGTTAGTGCCAGCGGCATGCACGGAGCAAACCGGCTAGCCAGCAACTCGCTGCTCGAAGCGCTGGTTTTTGCCACGCGCGTTGCCCAAGACATCCAGCCGATCGCCGACGTTCCGATGACGGCGGCACCGGCTGAGCATCTCGCGCGCACGCACGCGAACGCCGAAGAGCTCGTCGCACTGGCCCGCTTACGCGCCGTCATGTACGAGCATGTCGGGCTCGTTCGAAATGCCGTCGGACTTGAGAATGCGCTAGCAGAACTCGCAACGCTGCGAACTGCGTTTCCGGAGCCGTCTACAGAACTCGCAAACCGGCTGGCTGTCGGTGGACTCATTACCTCCGCCGCCCTGAACCGAAAAGAAAGTCGCGGAAGCCATTACCGTACGGATTTCCCAAATACAAACGATGCCTTGGCCAAACGATCCTTCAGCACGTTGCAAGGCTCGCTGTAAACCATGTATGATTTTTTACTCGAACCGATTGTTCGAACGGCACTACTTGAAGATATCGGACGTGGCGGCGATCTCACCACCGATGCCATTGTGGATGCGCAGCGCCACGCAACCGGGCATATCGTTGCGCGCAAGCCTGGTACGATCTTCGGACACGCTGCAGCGGCCTTAGCCTTCCGGCTTTTGGATTCGCAGGGCTCCTACTCGATTGCCGTCGCGGATGGGAAAAGCGCCGCCGCGAATTCTCCCGTAGCTACGATTTCCACGACAGCAAGAGCGTTGCTGACGGGGGAACGGACGGCGCTCAATCTGCTCTGTCATTTGAGCGGCATCGCTACGGCAACCCGCGAGTTGGTCGATCTTATCGCCGCATACCCCGCGCGCGTTGTCTGCACCCGCAAAACCAACGCCGGCTTGCGTATGTTGGAAAAAGCCGCGGTCGTTGCCGGTGGCGGTAGCAATCATCGCTTCGGGTTAGACGACGCAGTGCTGGTGAAGGACAATCACATTGCCATCGCTGGGGGGATTACCGCAGCCGTTGCTGCCATTCGAGCGCGCGTCGGCCACATGGTCAAAATTGAAGTCGAAGTGGATTCGTTGGAACAACTGCGCGAGGCGCTTACCCTTGCGATTGACGCCGTGCTGCTAGACAATATGAGCCCGGCCATGCTCACGCAAGCGGTTGGTCTTGTTGACGGAAGAATGATTACTGAAGCGTCCGGAACGATTACCGCGCAGCGCATTGAAGCCGTGGCGCAAAGCGGCGTCGATCTCATTTCGGTCGGATGGATCACCCATAGCGCCCCTGCGCTCGATCTCGGACTTGATATCCGCTCGTAAGCATCCCACAAAGGCCCCTGAGTTTTAAAACGCCAAATGCTCGTGTATGGCAACGGCGCACGTGCACATTCAACCAACTGACGCGCTGGTAATTGTTGACCCTCAACTCGATTTTCTTCCCGGGGGTCCACTTGCGGTCGCCGACGGGAACCGTATTTTTGAGCCGATCAATCGTCTGATTCCCAAATTTTCGCACGTACTTGCAACACGCGATTGGCACCCGGAAGATCATGCATACTTCGAAGTAAACGGCGGCATTTGGCCTTTTCATTGTATCGCGAACACGCCCGGCGCCGAATTTTCCCCGCTGCTCGACGCCAAAGGCATCGGCCTCGTGATGAGCAAGGGAACGGATCCCGATACTGACGGCTACAGTGCGTTCGCCGGTACCGACATGGTCGAGCAACTTCGCACTCGCGGAATCAAACGATTGTTTCTATGCGGCTTGGCCACGGATTACTGCGTAAAAATGACCTCGCTTGAAGCGAAAGAGAACGGCTTCGAGGCGATCGTACTTACGGACGCAATCGCGGCGGTTAATCTCAAATCTCAGGACGGCGAACGCGCGCTGGCCGAGATGGCAGCGCATGGCGTGACGCTCGCGCTCAGCTCCGACCTGGCCTGAGTGGAATACAAAGACCGTGTCCTAGAGATCGAACCGCTGGGCACGGAATTCGTGCCGCCGCAAGATCGACACGGCAGCCCGCGATCGCTTTTCGGACTGTGGTTCTCCGCAAATGCCGAGATTGCGACGTGGATGGTCGGGCTGTTTACCGTAGCGCTCTACGGCACCAGCCTGCGCGGTGCAATCGCCGGCATTATCCTCGGAAACGTGCTCGGTTTCGGCCTCCTCGGCATCCTCTCGACCTTCGGACCCCGCTACGGCGTCCCGCAAATGGTGGCGTCGCGACTCGCCTTCGGATGGAGCGGTAACGCCGTACCGGCTGCGCTGAGTTTCCTCGCCGGAGTCGGCTGGTTCGCAATCAACACGGTCTTTGGAGCCTATGCATTGCAGTCCGTCACCGGGCTGAACTATTTCTTAAGCTTGCTGCTGATGATCGTGCTGCAAGTGGTGCTAGCAGTTTACGGCTACAACATGATTCACGCGTTCGAACGAATCGCCGCAATCCTGCTCGCCGCCGGCTTCATTATCTTAGGAATTTTCACATGGAGCAAGACGAATTTTTCGGCTGGGTTTAACCCGCACGCGCCATTCGCAGCGGGCGGCGAGACCGGTGGCATCATTCTTGCAACGGCACTTGGGTTCTCGTATGCGACCGGCTGGATCCCATGCGCTTCGGATTACTCCCGCTATCTTCCCAGCGCGACGAGCGCAAGGAGTATTTGGTGGTATTCATTTCTGGGATGCGCCATCCCATGCATTGCACTTCAGATCATGGGTGCCGCAACAGTCACCGCAGTCGGCAGTGTCGATCTTTCTAATGCCAGTCCGACGCAAGCGATTAATACATTACTCGGCTCCGGCATCGTTGCAAAGATCGTGCTATTGACGGTGGTGTTGGGCACATTGACATCAAATTGCATGAATCTCTATTCCGGTGCTATGGCGGCATTAGTCGTAAAATTCCCAAAAGCAACCCTTCGCGAGCCGCTCGCCGTCGGCGCCATTTTCGCAGGTCTCACGGCTCTGCTTGCAAGTGCCGCCCACGCCTCGTTGGGAATTCTTGCGGCCTCCTCGCTCATTGTCGGTGCGATGGTCGGTATCGTCGCGCGCTTCCAACTAAAGCGTTGGCGCGCCGCCATCATTGTGGGGATCATTGGTGCGGTGCTTGCCTCCGGCGGTGGACACCCCGAACAAACCGCAAAACTGTACACAAATGGTTTGCTGTTACTTTCCTACTGGGCCTCACCATGGGCCGCGGTCGTTTTTGTCGACTGGATTTCGCGGCGTTCACAACCCTATGCTGCGGGAGACGCCTTCGCCCAAACACCGGCTATAAAGCGTGGTACGATTGCATGGATCGGCGGTCTGCTTGCCTCCCTCCCATTCTGGGATCAAGCCTGGTTCACCGGACCGTTTGCCGCAAACTTTCCGCAATTCGGAGACCTCAGCTATTTCGTCGGATTCGTCGTCGCCGGGTTGCTAATGTACCTCTTACCGCTTGGGAGAACCGTGTAGTGCTCTGCGTCCAAGATATTCAAAAGAGCTTTGGAAACGTGCAGGCCGTACGCGATGTCTGCTTCCAATTCGAGCGCGGCAGCACGTTTGGACTGCTTGGCCCCAACGGCGCCGGAAAAACCACCACGATGCGGATGATCTTAGGCATCCTCACGCCCGACCGCGGTACCATGACGTGGGACGGAGAGCGTATCGACGGACGCATGCGCCGCCGCTTTGGATATCTTCCTGAAGAGCGTGGCTTGTACGGCAAAATGAAGGTGCGCGAACAGATTGCGTACTTCGGCCGCCTGCACGGCATGCTCGAACCACAGATCAGCCGGCGCACCGATTTCTGGATCGAACATTTAGCACTGCAACCGTATGCGAACCGTCCTGCCGGCGAACTTTCCAAGGGTAATCAACAGAAGGTGCAAGTCGCATGCTCGGCCGTCCACGAGCCGGAGCTGCTCGTACTCGACGAGCCTTTTTCCGGACTTGACCCCGTCAACGCCGAGATGTTGCTCGCAGCGCTTAAGGAATTGCGGGCGCGCGGAACAACGCTCGTGCTCTCCAGCCACCAAATGTGGCAACTCGAAGACCTTTGTAGCAAATTCTGTATCATCTCAGGCGGCCTAACCATAGCGTCCGGAACCCTTGCCGAGTTGCGCAGCGAGTTGCCGACACGGGTGCTTCATGTTGCTCCCGCAACGCAGAACGCCAACGCCGTGCTCGCGCGAATTCCCGGTGCGCGCGCGTTGCCACCGAGCAATGGTTCGCTCAGCTACAAAGTGCAAGCCACGACCTCGTTGCCCGAAGTCCTGCGAGAGTTGGTCTCGGTTGAAGCAATCACGCGATTTGAAGCCGTCGCGCCAAGCCTTCAAGATATCTATCTGCGCGCCATTGGAACCGCCCAATGAACGAGTTTATCACCGTCCTCTCGGCCGAAATCATGCGAAGGATCGCATCCCGCGCTTTTAAAATCGGCTTACTGGTTGGAATGGCTTCCATCGCGCTCTTTATCAAAGCCCCGGCGTGGCTTGATTCTACGATGGGCCGCACCGGCGATACGATCGTGTTGGCGGGTCCGCACGATCTCACGGGTCGAGCTTCGCAGCTCCTCCAGAAAGATTTTGAAATTGTTGCAACGACCAGCAACACGTCTGTCCCCACGGTTCGCGATTTAGACGAACATAAAAAGGCCGGCGCAATTGTTATGGTTACGCATGCCGCGCGCGGGATCCGCGTGAGCGTGTACGCGCGCAATCTTAGTTCGATAAGCAGGCGAAATCTCAATAGCGATTTGCTGCCGCTCAACATTGCTTTAGGCACCGCAGCCGCCCAAAGCTCGATCGACCGCTATATGCAAGTGCCGATCGACATGCATGGGATCGACACGAAATTCCAAAGTGAGCAAGCCTCAGATGCCGCGCAAGGCGTCGCGACAACCCTCCTCATTTTTCTTTACATGTCCATTTTGCTCAATAGTCAGATGTTGATGACCTCTGTCGCCGAAGAGAAGACCAGCCGCATTGCAGAACTCTTGATCGCGTCGGTGAATCCCGCGGCGCTACTAGCCGGCAAGATCGGCGCGGCGGCCATTCTGGGCGTCATCCAAATGGCGTCGTGGTTCTTGGTTGCCTACTTCTTGGGCATGGGCGGTTCGCCCGGCGCGCACGCGCATGGGGGTTCGGGATCGGCGCTGACCGGCGCGTTCGCCTACGGCGTAACGCAA
>JALYIF010000161.1 GCA_030775925.1 Vulcanimicrobiota bacterium
CCGCACGACGAACGGTGCGCTCGTCCTCAAAACGCAAGAGATTTTCGAGCAGCACTTTCATGGAGTACGGAAGCGTTGCAATGTTTTTGAAGCCAGCGCTTTCAAGGGCGCTCAGGCGGAAATACTGGTACGAGCGGTCACCGACAACCAGGGTGTCTGCGGCGCCAAACGAGTTCGCGTGCTGCTGTTCTGTCATGCCAAGCTAATTCGCGGATCGCCGTCCGAGTAGCCTTCGATTTTCATCGTTGCTTCGCCCGACAAAAGTCTCCACAGCGGTTCCACGACCAGGGCACTGCGCCACGGATTCAAATCGAGCGACGCCTGAAGGCCATGGCGATCGGTGGGAACTTCGCGCGCCACACGCTCGAGCGCGGCGCGGGGCACAAGCAGGCTCGTCGGCAGGTCGTTCGTCTGCGCGATCGATGCAACAATCACACCCATAATTGAGACGAGCCCTTCGCGTTGGTTTCCCAGCGGCCGGGAGGCCTTTTGCGGCAGGTCGCCTTCGGGGATCGCCTCCCCGGCCGCAATTGCGGCCAAGATCCCAGGCCCGAGCGCTTTCCGCGAGCCGGCGTCGAGCCGGCGCAGCTGTTGCAAATCATCAGGCTTCTTGGGGCGCAAGGTAGCAAGGCCGGCCATCACGTCATCGGCCATGATGTACTTGAGCGGCAGATCGCGTTGGCGAGCCATCTGTTCGCGGTACACGGCGAGTTGGCTTAGCACGCCGAGTTCGCGCCGATTCATGCGATTGGCGCCCGATATGCGCAAGTAGAGTCGCTTGGGGTCCACGCGATACTTCTCGATTTCCGACAGGGTTGCGTTCTCTTCAATCGCCCACTCATACCGCCCATTTTCTTCAAGGCGTTTCTTGAGTGTGGTGTGCATGTCGAGTAAGTGCGCGACGTCGTCGGTGAGGTATTCGAGCTGGCCGCTGGAAAGGGGCCGCGTGCTCCAATCACTGACCGTGTGTGATTTTTTTAATCGCACCCCGGTGAGATCGCGCACCAAATCGGCGAGCGAAATCGATAGCCCGTACCCGCAAAACGCCGCGGCTACCTGCGTGTCGAAAACCGCCGGCGGTACCACATCAAACCGGTCGGCAAGGATTTTCAAATCGCTACTGAGCGCATGTCCGATTACGAGCGTTTTGCACAATGCATCTGCCAACGGCGCAAGATCTTGGATCGCAAGCGGGTCGACGACGGCAACGCCGTCATCGAAGGCGAGCTGTACGACCATCAGGCGCGCGGTGTACGAACGTTCGTTATGAAACTCCGTGTCGATCCCGACGCGCGGCGAGCCCTTGATGCGCTCGCACAGAGCGGGCAGGTCCGACGCCTGGGCAATCATGTCAACGTTCATGGACGAGGTGTAGTCCTTATGCGGTGATGGAACTTGTGCTTCTCATAAAATTCGTGGACGCGCGTGTGTACTTTGGCTTCATAACCATGCACGAAAATCGTCACCCGGTCGCCAAAGATCGCAAGCAGCGTGCCGATAGGAATGGCGATCGCGCACATGGTCCACACATGCACAAAAAGCGGAACCTTGAACGTCGCCGCTACGCTCGTGGCGATCGTGCCTCCAAGCCCGGGAATGACACGCACCGAGAGCAGAAATGCAGGCGACCCGATCTTAAACCGCTTTGCCCAGGCGGGCAAACGCTCCAAGGTCGCCTCGAGATCCAGCAAATGAGAGGCGTGCGCATTGACGTAATAACCGAGTATCGCGGCAAGCACCAAGCCAACGGCGTTCACAATGGAGCCCCACAAAGGCCCAAAAAGCGCTCCATTCATCACGGCGATCGCATCGGTGACCGAGAACGGCGCTGAGGCGACGATGGCAAAGATGGTGATGGCAATCGGGTAAGCCCAACCGTGACTCGAGCCAATATAGTGCTGAATGGCCGGCTGGTTGCGGATGACCAGCAGGGCGAGAACGAATGACATAATGAGCATTACGACGGCGCCGAGACGCCTGGAAAGAAGGGTCAGCAAACAGCCGTTCTCGCTCTAAAACTCATGATCACTGCTTTATTCGCCCTCTGTCTCTATGCTTCCGTTTTCATGGCCCGGATAGCAGCCCGAGCCCAGGCGGGCAAACGCTCCAAGGTCGCCTCGAGATCCAGCAAATGAGAGGCGTGCGCATTGACGT
>JALYIF010000162.1 GCA_030775925.1 Vulcanimicrobiota bacterium
GACCTAGCCCGCCAACGACCACTCCCATCAACATTGATTCACCCAACAATCCAAAAGACGGAAGCCCAGCCGAGAGCGTCAACTGCCGGATGCTCTCAATAATTGGGGTGAGCGGGTTGAGTTCAAGATAGATGCGATACTGTTGCGGGATGATGTCGGCTGGATAAAAAACCGGCGTGGTAACCCAAAAAATGAAGGTGAGCAATTCGTACATGTATGGGATATCGCGAAAGAACACGTACAGCATACTTGCGAATAGCGCGAATCCGGAACTTACTAAAATCAGGGCAACAAGCGGGATCGGTAACAAGAGGACGTTGATGGCGCTCTTGGAGGTTACAAGCGCCATGATGACCAGGAACGGGAAGGCGCCGACGGCGAGTTGATAGCAACTCGCTGCAATCAGTGAGAGCGGGAACACACTGGGAGGCAGCTTGATCTTGTTAAGGAGGGCGCTATTGGAGACCACCGCCGGGAGCGCGTGCGCCGTAGACGTCGAGAAAAAATTGATAACCACCAAGCCAACGAATGCAGAAAGCACATAGTCGATGATCGAGTTGTTGTAGTGCTTGATCCAGGCATGCCCAAAAATAAGCGTATATACCGCGGTCATAACGACGGGGTTAAGAAGCGACCAATACACACCCAAAAACGAGCCGCGATAACGGACTTTTACGTACCGTTCTGTGAGGACGCGCAGTAACTCGATATACCGGTGTGATGCGTCTTGCTTGAGATTTACGCGCAGGGTCGCTAACACAGCGCTCTCATTACCGCATAAAAGCGCACGTTACCCCCCGAGCGAGGCCACAGGCCGGTCATCGGGCTGCGGCATGCGATGTAGGTCGCAGACCTCAGGAGCGCCGGCTTTGGCCTTCTCGTCTCGCCCAATGAGACAACCGACGCTCACTCCCAGCAGCAGCCAATACAGGACGCCAATTTTTGGATAGAACAGCAAATAGTCTACCGACTCATGTACGGCCATGCCGACGCTGGCTCCCAGCATGCCCACGATGAGCGCGTCTCTGGACTTTCCTACAAACGCCGCAATTGACGCCCACGTGAGCGCCAGAACGCTCAAAAGTAAGGGAATGCCGCCCTCGACGAGCGCTTGGATGTAGCCACTGTTGGCGTGCGTGTGAATTCCCGGAAAGCCGACCGAGCCGAGTTCGAGTTCGTAGTTGCCTGCGCCGATCCCCAACAGCGGATGCTCGCGCCAAAGCCGGTAAGCCGCCTCCCACAGCTGCGCACGCGTTCCGAGGCCGCTGGGCTGAAACTGCGATTCGGTGGACCAGAAGTGCGAGATCTCTCCGCCGACGAGCACGACGGCCGCCAGGCCGATCACGATTGGGAAAAGCAACCCGAGCGCATAGAGCTTGGTATGCGCTTTGCGCATGACGTACAGCGTAACAGCGATGCCAACGACGGTCGCCACAACGCCGGAGCGCGAAAGCGTAAGAATCTCCGCGCACATCGTGATGAAAATTGCGGCGAGTTCAAAAAAATTGGTGCGGCCTTGGAGCCCGAACGCGACCATGAACGGAAGCAATAGCCCCAGATAGCCTGAAAGCTGATTGGGCCCTTCGAGCGGCCCGGCAATCCTGGGCACTGCATGATGCGCAATCCACATGCCGGCCGGTGCCGTGGTAAATTCCTGAGAAATCGCAAGCACCGAAACAACGAGGCCAACAAAAAAGCATGCATTGCGGATGATCCGTTCGTCGGGATCGACGCGGTAACACAGTAATGCTAAACCAAAAACCATCAAATACTCAATGGCTTTAAACGTTTCCCGCACGACGGGTGCCGTAAATTGTGCTTGGAAATACGAGAGCGCCGTAGTAACGATGATCGCGAGCGCGCCAATCAGGATGGGAAGCGCCCGGCGATCGATGAAGGCGCGCACAGGCGGTCGCCGTAGAAACAGTCCGATGGCAATAGCAGCGATCGCTATTTTGGGGAGCGATAGGGTCGTTGCGCCAACATCGCGATAGAGCGCAAACGGCTCGATCAGCATAAGTCCCGCGAGCCCGAACAAGGGCCGGCGATACGTGACCACGGTTAAGATGTAAAATGCGCAAAGGTAGACGATGATCGCAAACTCGTCCAGAGGCGTGTGACGGACAGCTTGCAACACGACGTGAGCGGAGTCTATGTTCACGCGCCGGACTTCGAGAGTGCATGCGCGAACTCCGGCTGAATGCCCAAACGCGATCTGAGACTGCTCATCGAACAAAAACGTCAAGGCGAGGAACTCTCAGGCGAGGACTGGGCAGCGGTTGTCGATCAGGCTTTGCGCAGCGATAGCGACCCTGCGCAAATTTCGGCCCTCTTCATGGCCAGTTATTTTTCCGGCATGTCCGTCGATGAAACGGTTGCTCTGACAAGAGCCATGGTCGCTTCGGGCGATGTTTTGCACTTTAGCCGGTTTTCCGACGCGGTCGATAAGCACAGCACCGGCGGTGTCGGCGATACAGCAAGCATGCTGGTAGTACCGATTTTAGCGGCGTGCGGGGAAAGAGTCGCAAAACTATCGGGCCGCGCCCTTGGGCATACAGGGGGCACCCTGGACAAGCTGGAGAGTATTCCGGGACTTCGCGTAGAGATCGAGCCCGAAGAATTTGAATCGATCATCGCCGATATCGGGTGTTCCATCGCGGCTCAAAGTAAGCGGCTCGTGCCTGCTGATAAAGTGCTCTATGCCTTGCGCGATCGCACGGGCACCGTCCCATGCGTGGGATTGATCGCCGCTTCGATCATTTCGAAGAAAATTGCGGGAAGCGCGCAGCGGATCGTTTTTGACGTGAAAACCGGAAGCGGTGCGTTTATGAAGACGCTCCCGGAAGCGCGCACGCTTGCCACGATGTTGGTCGAGGTGTCCTCCAAATTTAATCGAGATGGCGTCGCGGTCATTACGGGAATGGACGAACCTTTGGGTCCCAATATCGGTAACGGCCTCGAAGTGATCATGGCGCGCGAGTTCCTGCGCGCAAGCGCGCGGCCGGCCCGCCTGGCGACAGTCGTGCGTGAACTTTGCGTCGCGCTGCTGAGTACGCACCTGGGTGACGAGCAAGCAAAACATGCGGTCGACGAAGCCCTGAACGGCGAGGGTCCGTTGCGGAAATTTGAGGCAATGATCGTTCGGCAAGGGGGCGATATCGACGCGTTCCGGCGGATGGAAACGCCCTCGCCCACGCAGGTTGTTACATCAAGAGCTAGCGGGCATGTGCGCGCGATCGACGCGGAGTGCCTCGGTAATGCTGCCCGCGCGCTGAGTCTTGGAAACGGCCCACTGGGGGGGCTTCGCGTGCTTGTTTCAATCGGTGACTACGTGCAAGCAGCCCAGCCTTTGGTTGAAATCATCGGAACAATCGCAAATGCAAGTGAAGTGCAGGCCGCTTTTGAATTGACGGCCGATGCCGTGCCGCCACAGCGGCTTATCTACGATCGTATTTGCTCGGAACCGCGCTCGACGGGACGGCTGCCGCATCCTCAATACTCTCAATAAAGTAGAGCGGCCGCTGTTTTATCTGGTCGTATATGCGTCCGACGTATTCGCCTAGAATACCGATGGTGATCAATTGTACGCCACCTAAAAACAGGATGGCGACCATGATCGATGTGTAGCCCGCGGTGTTTCGATGCGCGAACTTCAGCAGCAAAATGACAATCGCATAGACGAACGCAAAACAACTCACGAAGAAACCGAAATAGGTTGCGAATCGAAGCGGGATTTCCGAAAAAGACGTAATCCCATCGATTGCAAATTTGAGCATTTTCGAAAAAGGATACTTTGTGATTCCCGAGAGGCGCGCATCGCGGTCGTATTCGATGCCCGTTTGGTTGAAGCCAACCCAGCTTACCAGCCCGCGCAGAAAACGATGTTTTTCGCGGGTTTGCCGAAGCGCATCGACCACGCGGCGGCTCATTAAGCGAAAATCGCCGGTGTCAACGGGGATCGATACGTTGGTCAGTTTGCGTGTAATTCTATAAAAGAGTTTTGCCGTTGCGATCTTAAAAAAGCTTTCGCCTTTGCGCTTTCTGCGCACCGCGTAAACAACGTCGAACCCCTGTTGCCATTTGAGCAAGAAATCGTTAATTAATTCGGGGGGATCCTGGAGGTCTCCATCCATCAGAATGACCGCCTCGCCACGCGTGACGTCGATGCCGGCGGTGGCGGCAATCTGATGCCCGAAGTTTCTCGAGAGATTGACGATGCGCACCGCGGGGTGGCTCAGGAGCGCTAAACGAGCACGTTCCAAGGTTCCGTCAACACTGCCGTCATTTACCAAAATGATCTCGTAGCTCAGGCGATCGGGGCGCGATCGAAGAATCTGGTCGATTCGCTCGACTAACTCCGCAACGTTACCCTCTTCATTGTACAACGGGCAGACGATTGAAACTACGGGCGGCTGCATTGGCCCCACATTATGATACCCTGCGGGAGCGACCTGCCGGTCCGCCGTAACATCTGGGCTCTATGC
>JALYIF010000163.1 GCA_030775925.1 Vulcanimicrobiota bacterium
GATCTGCGCCTTAAACTGGAAGGCGTCGCTCAGGCGGCGTCGGAATCGCCGCAGCGGTACATGCGTTCCGAACTCCGACTTGTGCGCACGGTTGATCCAACGCAAGTCCGCAAGCGCGTTGATGAACTCTCTCAGAAATATCGTGAACTTGATGTTGCCATTCAAGAGGCAAACTGGAGCACGGACCTAGTCGTCTAAGAGAGTTGGTAGCTGGGATCATTTAAAAAGCGAGCACGATGGGTGGATGCTCCCAGAAAGCATTCTCTTGGTGGCCTCGCGCAAGGCCTGCGGTTCGACTCCGCACGGGTACACTTTAGGCGTCGTATCGTTTATCGTTGACCATGCACCGAGCACCGATTACTACCGTGTGCTGGTTTTAAATGTCCCGGCGAGGGGTGGGCAAGGGGCACATCAATCGCGCTTTTTTGACGGCGTACCCAAGTGGCTTAAGGGGGCAGCCTGCAAAGCTGCTATTCGTGCGTTCAAATCGCACCGCCGTCTCATGCCCGTGTTACTCGTTAGGACGAGTGCCAACTTCGTGAGTTGGAATTAATCAGTTCGAATCTGATCTCGGGCTCCACGCCCCTAGCTCTTTTTGGGCGGTTTTCGTCTGCGATGAACCGCGGATCGCCTATCGTTTACGGTAGTAATCTGAAACGATGCCAAAAGCAAGAAATAAGGGGCAAGCGATGCGCGCTACGGATTATAGTGGAACCAATTCCCGGTAATCGCCGAAAGCAAGAATGTCTCATCGGACAAACGGAAAAGCGCGTATATCTCTTACCCAAATATTGGTTAGGCAGGTGGCCGCGGTGGTCACGCTAGTTTCGAAAGCTAGGCTGTCCTTTGTAAGGGCCGGGTTCGACTCCTATCCTAACCGCCAATATGCACACGAAGCCAACCGGTACGGCGTCTGATTGTCTATCAGAAGATTGCGAGTTCAACCCTCGTCGTGTGCGCATGCTCCAAAATGCAAAGAGTCGAGCAGCCGGTTTTTCGAGCCGGTTCTAGTGAGTTCAAGTCTCACTTGGAGTACCACTTTTGCCCTCGTCATCTAGTCTGGTTAGGCAAATTCTGTGCCCAAACTGCCACTCGCAGAAGACTAAGGCGGACGCTAAAGTCGCACCGGTGATCGTCCCATGCAAGAGTTGCGGTCGCGAGAGATTATCGCGGCGCCCAAAAATCTTAGGCCGAATTGTGTGTCGTGCGCGAGGATTGCTAGGCATGGTACACGTGGACGATACTCAGCAGGTTGTCGCTGCGAGCCATGCCGCCAAGCAAATAGCGCGGATGCGCGACATCGGCGTAGGGCCTACGCTTTAAAAAAATGCGAAATTTCTCATAGGTTCATCTCATACAAGATCTATGAATGCGAGCACGCGTGGCGCCCAGCGGCAAAGGCACCTCGTTTACACCGAGGAGATCGTAGTTCGACTCTTACCGCGTGCATATGCTCCAACTTTCCAGCGTCGTCAGCACGCTTAGAGCCCAAAGCAATATTCGAAGTGCACCAGCCCACCGTGCGGTTTTAGTTCAGTGGCAGAATGCGGCCTTGCCAAGGCTGATACGCCGGTTCAATTCCGGCAAACCGCACCAATCTGCGTGTAAAACATTGTGGTGATGTGGCTGCTTTCCACGCAGTCTAGCTGGGTTCGATTCCCGGTACGCGCTCCATCGGGAAGTAGCTGAGACAGACTAGCACCGCTCTGAAAAAGCGGAGACGCGGATGCAAGCGCCGCCTTCCCGGCCAGTGCATTTTATTCCGGGATCGTCTAATGGGCAGCTAGCGGGTTTTGGACCCGCTAGCTGGAGTTCGAATCTCTGTCCCGGAGCCAATTATTAGTCACGGCAATTTCAAAGATGGGCGTGAAGTTACATCGGGTCTGGGAACGCTCGCATCGTGCGAGCGTTCTTTTATGAGTTGCAGCGCGCGTTCCATCTGCGGATCGTTGCCGTCGCGGTAGTCGTGGGGTGCAATGTCGATATCGTAATCGGGATCGGTCCCGTAGTTTTCAACCTTCCAGCCGACGTCGGAAAACCAGAATGAGAACTCCGGCTGTGTGGTGATGGTGCCGTCGACTAAGCGATGATACGGGTTGATGCCGATGACGCCGCCCCAGGTGCGCTTGCCGACCAGCGGACCGAGGCCATACAGCTTAAAGCAATGGCTGAAAATGTCGCCATCCGAACCCGCGAACTGGTTGGTGATGGCAACGATCGCGCCTCCCACGGACTCAGGCGGATACGGTTGCGGCGGGCCGTATCGCGAAACATCGTACCCGACGCGTTTGCGCGCTAATTTTTCCAGGAGCAAGGGCGAAACATGGCCGCCGCGATTGTAGCGCACATCGACGATCAATCCTTGCCGATCGAATTCGCTTAAGAATCCACGATGAAATTCCGAAAAGCCCCACGGCCCCATATCGGGAATATGAACGTACCCCACTTTGCCGCCGGTCGCATCATGTACGCGTTTGCGGTTTGCTTCAACCCAGGCACGGTAACGTAACCCACGCTCGTCGCCGAGTGCTCGAACCAAAACTCGCCGTTCTTGACTCTTGCGGCCTTCAACGGTAATCGTAATTTCGCGTTCGGCCGTATTCACGAGCGCTTCTTCAGGCGTCACTGCTTTGGATAAACGCTTTCCGCCGATTGCCAGAATGACATCGCCTTCTTTGATACTCTGACCCGGCTCGGCAAGCGGAGAGTCGATTTCCCGGTTCCAGGAGTCACCGCGATAGATGCGGGTGATACGATACCCGCTTTCGCGCTCGTCCCACGCATAATCCGCGCCCAGAAACCCTTGGGCGTAGTGCGGTGGAATGCGAACGTCACCGCCGTATTCGTACGCGTGCGAGGTGCCAAGCTCGCCTTGCATTTCCCAAATAAGATCGGAGAGTTCCAGGCGCGTGCGCACGCGGGGTAAAACCCGGTTGTACCGTTCAAGGACACGATTCCAATCCACATCGGACATGTCTGCCACCCAGAACTGCTCGCGTTGGAGACGCCAGGCTTCGCGATACATTTGCGCCCATTCTTCGCGTGGATTGAGCTCCACGCTCACGCGATCCAGATCGATCCATCCAGTCTTGCGTCCGCTTTCAGCGGCCGGTTTGGATTCATCGCCGTCTTCGGGCAGGTCGGCTTGCGCGTCAATGGCGCGGAGTCGATCGTGCGAAAGATAGAGCAGCGTGCGATGATCAGCGGCAAGCCGAATCTCACTTACATCTTGCGCCAACGTTGCGAGCCGCATCTGCTCAAAATCGTACGCTAACAGCGTGCCTGCGGCGTCATTCTGGTCCCAACTCGGGCTTACGGGGCGCAGGCCCCGAACCTCAAACCGGGTGAAAATAACGCGGTTCTTCGCAGCCACGATCTGATCGTATTGCCCTTCATCAACTGGAAATCCTAAGATACGTCCGGAAATGCCTTCGAAATCAATCTCAATTTGAACGGCCTTGGATCTCTTCTTTTCGTCTTCGGTATCGTGATGGTCGTGGTCGCGGTGGAGCGGGCGTGCTTTGGGGATAAAGGGCGAAGGGACATCATCGCGCAGCGTTACAACAAAGGGCCGCATTGCTTGCGGAAAACTCAAGTCGAATTGGAGCGCGTCGTACACGGGATGAAAGTCACGTGTAGAGATAAAGTACAGATATTTGCCTTCGGGATCCCACGCCGGCGAACTGTCGGTTCGCAAGGGTGGCGTCACGTCGTGAATTTTTCCTGATTTTACCTTTACAACGCGAATGATCGAAGTGTCCGCGCTGGGCCACCAGCAATAGGCAACGTAGCGCCCGTCGGGAGAAAATGCGAGATCGGTAATTCGATGACCCAGGCTCTTATCAACCACCCGCACTTCACCACTGGAGGCTTCAATCAGCACCAACTCGTGGCGATGATTGGCGACAGCGATGCACTCGTTTGAAGGCGAGCAGACGAGCTCACTCACGCGCCCGATATCGGTCTTGGTTACGGTCGACGGCTTTTCGACACCGCTTGCATCGTGTAGTTCGATTTGTTCAAACCCGCCGCGATCGGTAACGCAAGCAAAGCGCTGCCCATCGGGCATCCATTCGGTTAAACGATAGCGGGCGCTGCTGCCGACGCCGTGATGCACAACGGCTTCTTCCCAATACGGCATCGTAAAGGGCTGGCCGCGGGAGACGAGCGCAAGACCCGTTCCGTCGGGATGCGGCGCAAAATGTTCAAAATCTTCAGATGCATCGATGAAGCGCCGCGCCGTCTGCGGAGCCGCAGAGGCGGCGCTAATCGCGACGGTTCTAACGATGTTCGTTTGTAAGTCGAGCAGCCGAATTTCACCCCCAGCTGCATACACGATGCGCATGCCGTCGGTGGACGGGAAGCGCGCGTAGTATTCGCGCTCGTCTGTGTGCCGGCGTACATCATCGCCGGTCGTAAGGCACGAGTAGATATTGCCGATGCCTTCATGGTCATCGATAAAGTAGATGCGGTCACCGATCCACATCGGCCACACGGGATTTCCGCCCAGTGAGATGAGACGTTTGAACGTTCCGTTTCCACTTGCGTCGATCCAGAGATCGCCAGCCGTCCCGCCTCGGTAGCGTTTCCAACGGGCGCTATCGTCGGCATTTCGACCAACCACGAGCGCTCCGTGCGGGCCGAGCGAGAGTGAGCGAAGGTGCCCGATGTTGAGTTCTTCGGCTGTGCCGTCGCGCGTGATCGAAAAACCTCGCGTCTCGCGCTCGTACCACGCATTGCGATTACTCGTAAAATAAATTCGCGAACTGTCGGCGTTCCAGGTGCTCACCGTACCCAGAGATCCACCGAAATAGGTCAACCGTTGGGGCGGTCCGCCGCCTGCGGGCATCACGTAGAGTTCGGGGTGCCCTTCATCGTTTCCGACAAAGGCAATCCATTCTCCGTCGGGCGATAACCGCGGGGTTATGCACTGACCCGGGCTTACAGTGAGACGGGAGGCGGGACCGCCCGACGCAGCGACCGACCAAAGGTCGTCTTCGCATACGAAGACGATACGGTCGCCGGCGATCGTAGGATAACGATAATAACCCTGTTCCATGAGGAAGCCAAGGTTTGCGATGGGGTGCCGCCGTTCCGCTTGAACCTTCGCAACCACTTGCACGATCACTAACTTTGTGATACAAAGTTATTATGCTACTTCCCGATTCGCCGCCCCGTACGCTTCCACAGCACGTGGCGATCATCATGGATGGAAATCGTCGTTGGGCCCGCCGCGAAACGTGCACCCTTGCGAGCGGATACTGGCGCGGCGTCGATGCGTTGCGCGAATGCGTTCGTGCGGCAATCGACCACCGGGTTGGTGTCCTCACGGTGTATGGATTTTCCACTGAGAATTGGCATCGGGGCGACTCCGAAGTCTCGTTGTTAATGAGAATTCTTGCAGGTGCCGCGCAGTCCGAACTGTTCGGGCTGGTTCGCGAGCACGTGCGAGTTCGCATTGTCGGGGATCTTGCTCCCTTCCCAGCCGCCGCCCGCATCGCACTCGAACAACTTGTCCGGGCGACGGCCGGTAACACCCGTTTAACGTTGCAACTTGCTTTAAACTACAGTGGACGGGCGGAAATTCTGCGGGCAATCCGTTCGCTCGCCCACGATGTCGCCCGTAAAACAATAACGCCGGAGCAAATTGATGAGCATTTGGTTGCAAGCCGCATGTATGAGCCCGAGTCCCCCGACCCCGATTTGCTGATTCGCACGGGAGGAGATCTGCGCGTTTCGAATTTTCTGCTATATCAGCTCGCGTATACCGAATTGCTAACAACCGACGTTCTATGGCCAGACTTTACTCAGGCGCACTTCGCAGACGCCCTAACAAAGTACGAGCAGCGCCAACGCCGCTACGGGCAATAATTACTTGAGCAGGTCGAGCAAATCGCCAAGGACGTCGTTGAGGCGTTCTTGATTTTCAAGTTGAACCAAAGGCGAAGTCAGCGTGGGTGTCTGCGAAATGCTCGTGAACAACAGTACGTCCTGTACCGGGTTTAATTCCGGGGCCCGAAAACCAGCAATGCTGCGGAAGATCAACTCCGCGTAACTCGCATTCGCCCATCCAAACTGCGCCCGCGTATAACGCCAATACGCGTTCGGGTCAAAACTTTCATGAATGAGAAACTCGCGGCTGTCGGTTTCCGCCAAGGTGGTGATACTTTCGGAGGTCTCCAGCGAAGTCGTTGCTGTCAAGCCGCGCGTGATGATGCCCAGCGGCCAAACCCATCCGGCGGGCGTGTGCGGGCTTCCTAAGCCAACGGCATACCGGCCGCGAAAATAGTACGGATTCTGGTTGGACAGCACAAAACGACGTGTATTTAAGTAGACGGGATCAAGCGAGCTCCGATAGCCAATCGATGGCATCGCTAAAAGGTCGGGAAGGTTTGCGTCGTCCATTCGACTGGAGTGTCCCAATCCGTCGGTTTCATAGACGTACATCCAGCCGCCCCTGAAATCGTAGACCCGCCCGTACGCTTGGATTCCACTGTCGATTTGGATCGCCAGGAGCGTTGCCCGCCTAGCCAGAGCAAGGTCACCGTAGCCGTCACGCGCGAGTGCTGCGAGCTCTCCCATCGCAACCACGGCCATCATCTCTTGAGGAATGTTGTAGCGATATTGGACCGGATCATCGGAGGGGCGGAACCCGCACCAAATCATCCCGGTGTTGCCGGCATACCCATACACGGTCGGTGTGTGATATGGATAGCGGTAGTGAGAGCACCGTTCGTGCTGCTGTTCGCATTCGTAGGTTACAACGATTTGCGTTAGTGCGCGGTGGACTGATTTTGTGAAGATCGTATGATCGCCAGTCGCAATCCAGTAATTCCAGAGGAGCTTTACTGGGAATGCAAGTGAATCGACTTCCCATTTTTCTTCCCAAACACCGTATCGCGCGGTAAAAGCATTTGCGTAGGGATCGATAATAATGTTTCGTGCGTTGCGTTCGATGACACCCGCGAACCGGCCGCGCAGATTTGGGAAATTCCGCTGGAAGCGAAGATATGGTAAGGTTTGGGCTGAGGAGTCGCGCAGCCACATGGCGGGAATGTCGCCGGTCTGAACGTAGGTCGTCCCGTCACCCTCTGACGCGAAATCATTGAACAGCGTGTGAAACAGCGAAGTGGTAGAGATGGGGCGTGCTCGCCAGCCGGTCATGGGAACGATCAAGAAGCGGGGCGCGGTGAAGCGTCCCATGCGATTCATTTGATGGGTGGCTACTGCCGGGCCGGCGCACAAAAACATCAAGCCCGCTACCATGGCCATTCGGACTGCGGCCCTTGCAAACAATCAGGCCACTACTCGGCCGGCTTAAAGCGCAGAAGATTGATGCGATTAAACAACTGCTGTATTCCAATATCGAACATGACTTTCTCTCTGGAAAAACTCACGCGATAGGTGTAAACTTGCATGTCGTCTTGCGAAGTTGAGCCCGCAAATTCGACCAGCGTCGGAGGACCGAGCGACGCGAGATAAGCCACTCCCGGCTTTAGCTTCTCATCGGTCAAATAGCGGCTAAAGGAGTCGGTTAACTC
>JALYIF010000164.1 GCA_030775925.1 Vulcanimicrobiota bacterium
TCATGATTTCGCGTTTGTTTGTGGCGCTCGCATTCTTGCTACTCGGCGAATTCGCCGTTGCAGCACCGGCTTCGGCCCGCACGCTTACGACGAATGTTGTTAGCAGCGGAGCCCCGTGACCGAACGATCCCATCGCGCTCGAAGTAATGGCGTGGAAAGCGCCAAAGAATTGCGAGGCAGCGGCCGACGTGTTGGCAAGCGCCCCTTGTGCTGAAACGCCGGCAAGGCGCAGCCAAAGCGCAATAATAACCCATGCGATCGTTATGTATCCGCCGAGCAGCGCTGCAACGTTTAGACGCGGTATCGTTGGCACGGGCATGCTGCGGACTTCGGCCATGACTGCAAAAGTAAAATTCGGTTGCGTAGCCGGGACACGAATGGTGGTTAACAGTGCATCGACGACCTTGAGCTCTTCAAAAATTGCCACGCACTCAGCGCAGAGCTCTAAATGACTCGCGACGGCGGCAAGTAGCTTGGGAGAAAGCGTCCCCTCGGCGTACCGGTCCAGCAGCGGTTTACAGGACAAGCAACGCATGATTGCTTACTCCTTTGCGCGTTGGCGCATACACAGCGGCGTGCTCGCGATCGCGCAACTTCTGTGCAAGCGCAATTTTCCCGCGATGGATGAGCGTCTTCACGTTGCCCAGTGACAAGCCCATCGTGGTCGCGATCGTCTGGTATTCCATGTTATTGAAATAGCGCAACGCTAAGACCATTGCGGTCCGCTCCGGGAGGTCTGCCATGGCGGCCCGTAATTCGCGCTCGGCTTCGGCCCGCAGGATCCCGCCCGAAGGATCGGCGTCGCGGGAGAGGTCCGGCAAGGTGCCTTCCAGGGTTTGGTCCTCGCCAAGCTCCTGAGTTGCCGGCCGCCGCTGGGATTTGGACAGGTGCGTCCGCACCACGTTGCGGGCGATGTGGTAGAGCCACGTGGAAAATTTCCCGAGCGCCGGATTGAACGTTCCCAAATGTGCGTATGCTCGCAAAAATGTTTCTTGCGATAAATCTGCCACATCTGCGGATCCGCGCACGCTGGCGCTAATGAAACTGGTAATTCCACGTTTGTAACGGTCGACTAGCACGGAGAACTGCTCGCGGTCTCCGCTGCGGACAAGGCGTACAAGAGCCTCGTCGCTCTGCTCCCCGATCGTCATCCTCCCTGAGTTCGAGTTCTGTGGGTTCTGCTACCCCGTGCCAGGGGCAAAAGTTACAGACCCTTCGAACCTGGGGTGCATCATGAGGAATTTTGCTCGGGTTGCCATTATCGGATCGACCGGCCAACTCGGGAACGACTTACTGGAAGCATTTTCCGACCGTGAAGTCATAGCGCTCGCGCACGAAGACCTTTGCATTGAGAATGCGGCGCAAGTTGAGGACGTCATCGCCTCCTCGCGGCCAAGTCTGGTACTGAATACGGCCGCTTACCACAATGTTCCGAAGTGCGAGACCGAGCAAGAACAGGCTTTACGCATCAATGCTCTGGGCGTGCAGAATGTGGCCCAAGCCTGCGCCAAGCGCAATATCGCGTTCGGTACGATTAGCACCGACTATGTTTTCGACGGCGCAAAAGGGAGCCCGTATACCGAACAGGACCAGCCCCATCCGCTAAGCGTTTACGGGATTTCAAAATTGGCCGGGGAGATGCTCGCGGCTGCAATCGTGCCGGGCCACTTTATTTTCCGGACCAGCGGGCTCTTTGGGAAGCTGGGAAGCAAATCCAAAGGATACACGTTCATCGACCGTGTTCTGCAACAAGCCGCGGCGGGCGAGCCGATTTCCGTGGTGGACGATATGTGGTTCTCGCCGTCGTATACGCGCCACGTGGCACAATGGATCCGAAAAATCGTGGACCGGGCTCCGTTCGGAATCTATCACGTAACCAATAGCGGATCGTGCAGCTGGCACGAATTTGCAGTTGAGGCAATCGCTACGGCCGGCCTGAGTGCGCACGTGCGGGCAATCTCCTCGGCTGATTTTGCGAGCCCAGTCCGACGCCCGCGGAACTCAGCTTTGGGCCACGCTGCCCTGCTGGCCGCAGGCATTGAAGATTTGCCGCACTGGAAGGCGGCGGTTGCCGAGTACCTCAAGGAGCGGACTTTTAGCCGGACGCCCTTAAGTTAAAGCGGTCCATGAAACTCCGTATTGACGCCGGCACGGTCCAGCGATGCCGCGAGCTTGCCCACCACATATCCGAGCCGGTCTCTGCATTTATTGCCGAGCATTCGACTGTTGCGGTGGAGCGGTCGGTGGTCCGGCTCCTCGGCGTTGACGGGGTTGGTGCAGGAGAGGTTCCGCTCCCCAACGTGCTTGTCGACGCGCTCACCGCGACGCAGCGTGCCCGCGGTGTCGCCTACTCGTTTGGAGCCGGGCTCGCCGAAACGGGGCTCGATCCTCAAGCGCTTGCCGTGCAAGTGGGATCAGGTGACATCTCACTTGCCGAATTCACCAATGTTCCCGAGGCCGCAGCCCGCGGTGCCGTCCAGAAATATGTTGACGTCGCACTCAAACAAATCCGGCAAACTCGTTCCAAGCGTTGCGAGATGCTCACTCGCTTGCCGCAGAGCCCGCCGCCATTGCTGTATGTAATCGTTGCGAGCGGAAACATTTACGAAGACCGGACTGCTGCGGTTGCAGCGGCCGAGGCCGGGGCGCAAATTATTGCCGTCATTCGTTCCACCGGACAGTCGCTTTTAGATTTTGTTCCTTTTGGTCCGACCACCGAAGGTTTCGGCGGCACGTATGCAACGCAAGAAAACTTTCGGATTATGCGCGCCGCTTTAGATGAAGTATCGGAGCGGCTAGGCCGCTATGTGATGCTCACAAACTATGCGAGCGGCCTTTGTATGCCGGAGATTGCAACGATGGCGGCGCTGGAACGTCTCGATATGCTGCTTAACGACTCCATGTACGGCATTCTTTTTCGCGACATCAACATGAAGCGCACGTTTATCGATCAGCACTTCAGCCGTATGCTCAATGCGTATGCCGGAATCATTATCAATACGGGTGAGGATAATTATTTAACGACTGCCGATGCCGTAGAACAGGCACCGGCCGTCTTGGCTTCGCAGTTTATCAACGAAGAATTTGCGCATCGTGCCGGCATGCCTGACGCGCAGATTGGGCTGGGAGATGCCTATGAGATCAATCCCGACCTTGAAGATGGCTTCCTCTATCAGCTGGCGCAGGCGCAACTCACGCGCCAGATTTTTCCCGAGGCACCGTTAAAATATATGCCGCCGACCAAGCATATGACGGGGGATATTTTTAAAGGGCATCTGATGGATGCCATGTTCAACCTTACGTCGGTGATGACCAATCAGACGATCCATCTCTGCGGGATGCTCACGGAAGCAATTCATACGCCGTTCCTTCACGATCGGGCGTTGGCAATCGAAAACGCGAAGTACGTTATGGGGACCGCGCGCCACCTGGGTGATGAAATTGAATACAAGCCGGGCGGCATTATCGAAAATCGGGCGCGCGATGTCTTAAGTGGAGCAGTGAAATTGCTCGAACATGTGGCCGCGCGCGGATTGATGCAGGCAATCGAAGAAAAATCGTTTGCCGATGTTTCGCGTCCGCCGGATGGAGGGCGTGGATTCGAAGGGGTGTTTAGGCGCGACCCTGCTTACTGGAATCCCTTTGAGGACGCCCTTCAAGCGGCTCAAGGTGGCACTGGCGAAACAACCCATGAACGGCCTGCCGCCGGGATGACGTTACCGTGACTTCGATGATCAAACCCTACGGCGACACCATGAACGATGGGGCGATGCAACTCTCATTTACGCTTCCCGTCCCGTGGAGCGAAGCGGCCGATGAAGCGGCGCGTCAGTTGGTTAGCCGCATGGGTTTCACCGACGTCGCCGTCGTTGAGGGGCGCCCGGTTGCTACGGGCTTTTCGTTCTTTGTCGTGTACGCCAAAACGTCGCGCGCACTCGACTATTCTACAATTTCGGCTCCATCCGCCAAGACGCACGCAATGTCGATGGAAGAGATCGACCAGCTTATTCGAGAGAAAGTAAAACGCAAAGTGCGCGTTGCCGGCGCTTGCATCGGAACCGACGCACACACCGTGGGCATTGATGCAATTCTGAACATGAAGGGCTACAAAGGCGACTATGGGCTCGAGCGATATCAGGAGTTGCAAACCTATAACCTTGGCAGCCAAGTCTCAGTCGAAGAGCTGGTGCGTTTTGCCAAAGAAAAATCCATCGATGCGATTTTGGCCTCCCAGGTCGTAACCCAAAAAGGGAGTGACGTCGCAAACTTTACAGCGTTGGTCGAACTGTTGGAGGCCGAACGTCTTCGCGATCGCGTTATCCTGTTATGCGGTGGACCTCGAGTGACCAACCTACTGGCAACCGAACTTGGCTACGACGCCGGCTTTGGCCGGGGCACCTTGCCCAGCGAGGTGGCCTCCTTCGTGGCCACACGCATGGCCGAGCGTTCACCATCCGCCGTGTAGCGGCCCTAGCTGTGCTCCTGAGTGGTGCTTGCTTATGGAGCGGCGTCGCCCCAGCCTCAATTGTGCCTGCAAATTTGCGGCATGCTGCCGCGATTGCCGAAAGCGATCACCGCGGAATTGTCGGTTTCCAAATCAGTTGGGAGACGGAGGCGCGGGGCGGGCTGTTTCACCAGCGATTCCACTATCGTAATGCGTATGTGTATGAAGGCGAACACTTGATCGGCGCACGCGCGCTCGAAAAAGTGGACAATGGACGAGTAAGTAGCGAGCGAGATCTCGAGGCCGAAACAAAGCGGATTCTGGACGAGAGCGCCAAGCCGGCCGCGCCCGGATTTGCCGTTCCGTTTGACGTCCGGCACTTCGAAGAATACCGGTACAAGACGGCCCCTTGCGACGACTACTGCTTGCAAAGCGATGAAAGGATTGCGTTCGCAGCCCTCATCCAGGACGCAAATCACGGCGATGGACTGATGACCATCGACCGCGACGGTCACGTGCGGCGGTTGGAATATTCCCCCAAAGTGAAACCCGTTTTTGGCCCGGTACGCGCGCGCGAGGCGCTCATTTCGATTGACCGGGGCCCAGTACTGCCCGGGTACTGGGCAACGACGAAGATTGAGAGCCGGTTCTCGGGCCGCTACGGATTCGTTACGGGGGCGGCTACACAGACCACACACTATGACCATTACCGCCGCTTTCGAACCACGGACGCAGCGCTAGCGGCATTACGGTCCGGCGAGATCTGAGGCGGTGAAAGGCCGGAACGCGTCGTAAAGGTGCCACAATGCTTCCCGAACTCTTAGCCTGGTTTACCGGCAAGGAAGTTAATCG
>JALYIF010000165.1 GCA_030775925.1 Vulcanimicrobiota bacterium
CGCAAAGGCCACACTGCTATTGTAGCCCCCAGAGTTTATGAGGAGCTTAATACGGGGTGATGGGCCGTGCGAGGCGACCCATTCTGAAGCCAACACAGCCGAAGGCTTTGAGCAACCAACCGCTTGAATTTTTGCTCCAGGGTGGTCGACTTCCGACAAAGAAGTGGCAGTCATGAACGCGAGCCTTTTACTGGCACGCGTCGCGGCCGGCGATCTCGCGGCGTTTGAAGCACTTTACGATGAGTATGCACGTGTTGTCTACGGCGTCGCAATGCGTATTCTTCGGAATGAAAGTGCTGCGGAAGACGTCGTTCAAAACGTGTTCATGAAATTGTTGAGCACGCCGCAGGCCTTTCGCGCCGGGAATTTTGCAGCATGGATCGGGCGCGTCGCACGTAATCGCGCCCTTGACGAACTTCGCCGGGGTGCTCGAACAACCGATCTCTCGACCTTCGCGCTTGGCTCCGAAGACGCTCCGCTCGATGACACCGTTATCGCCATCGTTGATGCGGAACGCGTGCGCGGGGTCGTAGCGGCCCTGCCAGTCGAACAACGCACGACAATCGAACTTGCGTTCTTCGATGGATTGACGCACCACGAAATCGCTTCGACAACGGGAACCCCGCTTGGGACGGTGAAGACGCGCATCCGGGCGGGTCTCCACGCAATCCGAAACGCGCTTAATATGAGTTTAGCTCAATGAAATCAACCGATCGCGAAGACATGGCTTCCCTGGCACTTGGCGCCATCTCGGACGCTGAAGCGGCAGAATTAATGGGCCGTTTGGCGGCGGATGCCGACCTGCGTGGCGAATATGGCCGGCAACTCGAGGTAGCCGGCCTACTTGCGCTTACGGCTGAAGCGACGGCCCAAGAATTTTCCGACGAGCGCAAGGAACGTCTCAAAAACCAACTGCTGTCTGCCGCAAAGCAGACGTCTAAGACTGTTGTGCCTGAGTCAAGCTTTGCCAACGTGGTCCCAATGGAACGTCTCGTGCAATTTGGACCCGGAATTCGGTGGACCGTACTGCCGGGCCAGGGCATTACTACGGTGTACTGGATTTTCGAGCCGCCGGAGTGCGGCACGGTGCCGTGGGAAGAGCACGACCAAACGCAGTCCGGTTTTGTCTTGGATGGTCGTTACACGATGCTCTATCCGGATGCGCCGCCGCTTGAGCTCAGCGCCGGCGATTATTATGCCGTTCCCGCGGGCGTTGTACACGGTGCTTCGTTTCAAACCAAGACGATCTTATGCGACGTGTACAAACCCGTAAAAGAAGACTTCGAACTTCTTTACACGCAACAACTCGCCGCCGCAATCAACGACGGCGAGTAGTTTCGCAAGGAGCGATTTTAGGCGATCCGATTCGTCGTTGTCTCTGAGACAGCAACGAAACCGAAATATCCTGCGAGCGCAGCTGTTACGAGGTGGAGGCCGATGTCCCACGAGCCGAGCGGTACGAGGCCGAACACCGTGCTCGTTGCGGGAATCAACCCGAGAACCGTGAGCAGTCCGTAGACAATTGCCAACGCTTTAAAGTACGAGCGGGCGCCCCCGAGACTTCCGGCCAGCGCGAGGCCGCCAATGCCAACCAGTATGTGCACGATGTTATGCAGAGCGTTGATCGGAAAGAGTCCCAACAAGAGACCCATTCCGCCCATGCCCGGATCCGACATTGGCGTGACCAACCCCGGTACAAAGCCAAGAACTCCGATAAGCAGATAGACGATCCCGAAAATTCGGGCTGCATTTTGAACCATTGTCATTCCTCCGATGCCTTAATAGGCTATTTAGTCAACGTAGTGAAGGGCCGGCTGGATGTCTTGCTTAGTAGTCTAGCGCGCGAATGCGATGGATGGCACCCAGTACGAACGGGATATCGGCAAGCCCAAACAGCTCTTGCGTGCCGATGGCCATGGTATAGCGCTGCGCGACGTTCCCGCCGTGCATGAGGACGTGAATTCGATAATCGCCCTTCGAGAGGGAGAGCATCTGCGTGCGTGTTGTACGATACTGTTCGCGAGAAAACGGTTCGAAAAACGCCTCGGTGTCGGAAAACGCAAGGGTTGCCAGCGTTTTTCCACGTTCGTTCGTCAAGGTTGCGGTGGGACGCGCAGCATTTTGCGCATCACGCATATCGATCAGCAAGCTCCAAGGAATTGTTGCCTGCCGATCTATCGACGTCACGAACGTATCGACTTCGCCGTCTCGTAAATGCCCGTAGAACGCCCATGATTTTGTGGGGATAGCAATTCTCACCGGGTTTGTCGCCGATCGGGGCGAGCAGGCGAAACGGGGATCGTGCGCGCAGGCGCGCTGTGCACTAGCAAATCCGACTACCATCCAAAATAAGGCTGCCAAACAAATGGCGCCGCCAATGCGAAGAATGTTCGTTTTCAAACCGGGGTGCCCACGCGACTCCCGCGCAATTGTTCGGCAAAATCTTCTAGCGTCGAAAAGGCGCGAAGCCGCGGCT
>JALYIF010000166.1 GCA_030775925.1 Vulcanimicrobiota bacterium
ACGGGCTCACTTCCGAGGTTCCTAAAGTGCCGGCCGACACGACGGACGCGGTCGTATTCCTCGGCGCTGAAGATCTTGGCGCACTCGTGCCCGGAAATGACGTTATCCGAGTGGAAGGCCTCCTTAAAGAAATAGTGACCACCCTTAAAAATCGGGGAATCGCCGTGCATCTCATCACACTGCGCAATTATAGTTTGGATCCAAAGTTTGCAAACCCCAAGCCAAATAAATCGAAGTGGCAAGCGGATACCGCAGCCGTCGTGCAAAGCATTGACGATTTTGAACTTTCCCTAGGTGTACCGACACTCGATATTCGCGCACATCCCGACCTCATGGATAGCGCAACGTATTCTGATGGGGTGAGCTTTAATGCTGGCGGACAACGCCTCATCGCATCGTACATCATGAACTGGTTTCGGCACTGCGACACAAACGGTAAATGTGTCACAGAGCGGTCGGTTCACTTGTGAACAGGTTTTAGGAGAGTTTATGCCCTTAGGTAGCTTCGGTCGTATCGCGGCCGTATGTGGATTCGTGCTGGTGGCGCTGGCAAGTGGCGGCATGACCGCAAGCGCCGCAGAAGTCTCGACGCTCGCCGGCTCTGGTGCCCTTGGAATGGCTGATGGGCCGGCGCAAACGGCAACGTTCATCTTTCCGTCGGGCGTCGCCGTCGCGCGCGACTCGACGATTTATATCGCGGACCGGGACGCGCAGCGGATTCGGGCCATTTCTCCTTCAGGAAATGTACGCACCGTTGCGGGGACCGGCGCGTTGGCCGCTCCAATGAACATGGTTGTTACCGGTAGCTACAAGGATGGCCCGGCTCGTCAAGCGGGCTTTTATGGACCGATGGGCCTCGCTATCGGGCCCGACGGTGCGCTCTATATTGCGGACTCAGGCAACTCGGTGATTCGCAAATTACAAAATGGTACGGTGACGACGGTTTTAGGAAAGGCCGGCGATCACACCGCAGTCGATGGCACCGTAGAGACCGCGCGACTCGTGCATCCGTTCGGTCTGGCATTTGACGCAACGGGCAACCTCTACATTTCAGACTTCGGCGGGGGGTTACGAATGTGGAGTACGCAAGGCGTACTGAGCACGATCCATTTGAAGTCTTGGGTTGATCCAAAGTTTGCTTTTGGAATCACCTATGTGCCCGGCGACGATCCCTCGGTGATTTTGATGACCCGAGACGGAGCGTTTGTCTATCATATCAATACTGGCAAAGACGATGGGTATGCCGGACGCAACACAAGTGAGGGCAACCTTCCAGATGGCGTACCGTTTGGTGCGGCTTATCTGGGGAAGCGCGAAATTCTCTACACTGACATTGTGTATTCGAGCATTAACTATTTCCGGCTCCCCGCCCCGCCTTTTCTCGGGCAGGTATTCGTCCGCCGCATCGCTGGTGGCACGTTCGAACGGTCGTTCTTGAATTCAGGATTTGCAAACGGAACGCGGAAGGAATCGCGTTTTTACGGTCCGATGGGAATCGCGGTTGCCGGCAACGTCGCGATTATCGCCGACTCAGGGAATCGCCGCATTCGCAAGGTCGTACTTCCGCACGCGCGCGTCTCCGAGAGCGGGCTGGATCCAGCAAATCAAACCGACGACCAGCACTACGAAGTTGCTCTCGTCGGCGCATCGTGGTCATACTTTGACAGTCTAGGTGACAACGACAGCATCTGCGCACACATCGAAATGACCCTAGATCGCTCGCATCGTTTTAAGAAACCGGTACGTTGCCACACGGTGCGAATCGACGCCGGATATCACAACGCTATCGAGGACTACGCGCGAAATGTATTCCCGTACCAACGCATGGATCTCGTAATCCTGGATTCTGAATCGTGGTATTACAACTATGCAAAGACCGTTCTACCGGGTGGGACAACGACCAACGCGGAGGCATACCGCTCCACGATGGAAGGTCTCCTAAAAATCTTTACTCCGATGGGGACAAAGCTGGGTCTGGTAACGGCCTATAACCCGACCGATATTTCCAGTAATGAGTGGGTCTCTCCCGATCCCGGCATTTACCGTTCGCCTCCGTCCACCCACGCCCACGACATTTTTCAATCGATGGTCCCGGCACTTAAAGGCCTGCCCATCATGCAATATGACATTTTTGATGACGAAGTGAAATACCAAAAGAGCGTAAGTGCGCCCCAGTTGTACCAGGGAATTGATCCGCACCCCAATCCCTACGGAAACGCGTTCCTGGGCGATCACTTTGCGCAGGGGATGCTCGATGCCGGACTCGGGCTGAAGTGAGGCTTCGCGATTCTCGCGTACGCGCGCTCTTTGCAATCTTCGCGTTGCTCAGCTGCGCGA
>JALYIF010000167.1 GCA_030775925.1 Vulcanimicrobiota bacterium
GGCTGAGCCCACTCTTGTCATGCTGAGCCTGTCGAAGCATGGTGAACCACCCTTCGACAAGCTCAGGGTGACACTAGTGATGCTCCGGTGAGCATGACACAAAATTACAGCGTGCCGAGTGGGCCCATGGCTTCGAGGCGTTTTTTTAGATCGGCCAAGAAGCCGCTGGCGACATAGCCGTCCACGACGCGATGATCGAGTGAGAGGCAGACGTTCATCATGCTGCGGATCGCAATTGAGTCGTCTTTGGTGACAACGGGCTTTTTAACAACCGCTTCCATCGTGACGATGCCGGCTTGGCCGCCGTTGATGATGGGAGCTGAGGCGTACGATCCATTCGCGCCATTGTTGTTTACCGTGAACGTGCCGCCTTGCAGATCGTCGACGCCGAGCTTGTTGCGGCGGGCTTTGTCGATTAACTCTCCGGCAGCACGCGCGATGCCTTTGATGGAGAGCTGATCGGCATGCTTGACGACGGGAACCACGAGATTGGTTGCAAGGCCGATTGCGATGCCGATGTTGACATCTTTGTTGACGTACAGTCCCTCATCGGTGAACTTTGCATTCATCAGCGGAAATGCGGCGATCGATTCGACGACGGCGCGGATGAAGAAGGGCAATAGCGTTAAGGAGTATCCATTGTCGCGCATGAACGCGTCTTTCTCGCGCGCTCGCCACTTCCAAAGATTCGTGACGTCTACTTCGACCATCGACCACGCATGCGGAGCGTTATGCTTGCTCTCCACCATGCGCTGGGCAATAATTTTGCGGGCTTGATTGAGCGGAATCGTCGTGCCGGGAATCGGTTCGCCATACGTGCTGGTTCCCGAAGGCGGCGCGGGTTTCGATGGGGCCGGTGGCGCAGCTTGGCCCACGGCGATTGCTTGCCCCACTGCGGCGGCGGGACCCATACTCGCTGCCGTCATAACATCTTCGGCCGTGACGCGGCCATTTGCGCCCGTGCCTTTGATTTGCGCAACATCAATGTGATGCTCGCGCGCTAACCGGCGTACCGCCGGCGAGCATCCGCGCAGCACGCTTTCACTGCTGCCGTTATGTACGGCATGTGATGCTCCGTTGCTGGTTGTGGTCGGGACAAACGTCGACGGAGCGTTTGATTGTCCCGGAACCGGCGATTTGCTTGCGCCCACGCCTGCCGAGTGTGACGAATCGGTAGCATGCGCTGCGTGTTGGGTGGGCGCTGCAACGGCTGCGGTTGCTCCGCTGGCGGCGCCAACTTCGTCGATGATCGCAATTGCGGTGCCGGTTGGTACCGTCTCGCCTTCCTTGATCAACAGTTCGCGAATCGTGCCGGTAACTGGGGAAGGGACCTCCGCATTGACCTTATCAGTCGACACTTCGAGGAATGCTTCGTATTTTTCAACGCTGTCGCCCGCCTTTTTAAGCCATTGGGCGACGGTGCCTTCCGTAACGGTCTCGCCGAGTTGCGGCATCGTAATTGTTGTGGCCATTAGAACTTCACCATCTCTGTCATTGCGTGAGCCATGCGGTCCGTGGAAATCATAAATTCTTCCTCGAGCGGCAGCGCGTAGCCCATCGCCGGCACATCGGGGCCGCAAAGACGGCGAATCGGCGCGTCGAGTTCGAAGAGCGCTTCCTCGGCAACCATCGCGCTAATCTCCGCGCCGATGCCGCCGAACTTGTTGTCTTCGTGAATGATGAGCAGTTTATGCGTCTTGGCAATCGATTCCAAGATGGTCGTGCGATCCATTGGGCGCACGGATCGCAAATCGACGACTTCGACGGATACGCCGTCCTCTTGCAGCTTATTGGCCGCATCGAGCGCTTGGTGCGCATACAAGCCGTAGGAAACGACCGTCAGTTGCGTCCCAGGCTTGGTAATATTCGCTTTGCCGATCGGGATCACGTAGTGTTCATCCGGTACTTCGGCTTTAATTAAACGATACGTGCGTTTGTGTTCGAGGAACAGCACGGGATCGGGATCCTCAATGGCCGCGTTGAGAAGCCCCTTCATATCGTACGGTGTTGAAGGCGCGAGAATCTTAAGACCCGGTACGTGATAGAACAACGCCTCAATGGATACGGAGTGCGAGAGCGCGCCGCGGACGCCGCCGCCGTATGGCGTGCGAATGACCATGGGGCACGTGTACTCGCCGTTACTGCGATAGCGTGTCTTTGCGGCTTCGCCTACAATTTGATTGAATGCCGGATAGATGAAGTCGGCAAATTGAATTTCTGCAATTGGGCGCAACCCTTCCATCGCCATTCCGATGGCGATGCCGACAATGGACGCCTCCGCGATCGGCGTATCGATGATGCGCTCGGGACCGAACTCGTCGATGAAGCCTTTGGTGATGAGGAAGACGTTACCGCGGTTGCCGACGTCTTCGCCCAAAATGACGGTGCGCTCGTCGCGTTTGAGCGCTTCGTATAACGTTGAGCGAACGGCTTCAACGTTGGTCATCACCTTGGAGGGCGATGCTACTGCCATGGTTCCCAAGCTCCTTCGTAGAGATGCGTATACAGATCGTGCGGTTGCGGGAACGGCATCGCTTCCGCTTCGTCGGTTGCTTCATTAGTTTCGCGCAGAACGTCTTTTTTGAGTTGATCGACTTGCTGCGCGGTCAAGATGCCTGCGCCGACGAGGATGCGCTCGAAGCCCGGCACGGGATCGTGAGCGCGTTCTTTTTCAATCTCTTCGCGCGTTCGGTACGTGCGGTCGTCGTCATCGGTGCTATGCGAAAGGTAGCGATAGCACATGCCCTCAATGAGGCTCGGTCCTTCGCCACTACGCGCGCGCTGCATCGCGCGGTTCACGACGTCGTAGGTTTCGAGCGGATTGAATCCGTTGAACTGTTCGCCCGGGAGGCCGTACCCTTCGGCGCGCTGATAGATGTTGGGGTTGCCCATTTGCCGGTCGATCGGCGTAGAAATAGCCCACTTGTTGTTCTCGCATAAGAATACAATGGGAAGCTTGTGAATCGAGGCAAAGTTGAGCGACTCGTGCCATTCGCCTTCGCTCGTCGTCCCCTCACCAAACGTTACCAGCACTGCACGTCCGGTTTCTTTGCGCAATTTAATCGCGTAAGCCGCGCCGACCGCGTGCGGGATTTGGGCGGCGAGAATTGAGGAGAACGACATCATGCCGATGCGCTTGGACGAGTAATGGTTTGGAAATTGGCGGCCGCCGTTATGATCCGCAGCGCGCGCAAAGAGGGAGAGCAGCACCTCGAGCGGCGTAAAGCCGATGCCGATGGCCAGGCCAAGATCGCGGTAATAGGGCGCCAAAATATCTTTTCCGCGTACAAACGCCATCGCGGCCCCGGCCTGCACGGCTTCGTGCCCTTCGCTGCCGAGTGCAAACGGAATTTTGCCTTGGCGATTGAGTTGAAAACCGCGGTTGTCCAGCTGCCGCTGCATGAGCATATTCCGGAAGATCGCCGTAAGCTGTTCGTCCGAAAGGCCGTACCGCTCGAACGAGCCGGCGCCGCTCTGAGTTGGAGTCATCGCTTTTGCCATGAAAAAGTGTCCTACTGGTGTGCAATGCGCGTAAGGAGGTCCGGGAATCGACTATACGCTTTTTACTGCCACGGCTCCCACGGGCCGGCATGGACTTGGGTATAGAGCTCGCTGGTCGCCGGGTAAGGCATGTGCTCGGCGCGGTCCGTCGCGTCGTTGGTTTCCTCGAGAACCTCGCGCTTGAGATGATCGGCTTCCGCCTGCGTCATGACCCCGTTTTGGACTAAGAACTGCTCGAATTTGGGAAGGGGGTCGTTTTTCCGGCGTTCGGCGACCTCTTCTTTGGTGCGATAGGTCATGTCGTCATCGTCGGTCGTGTGGGAGAGAAAGCGATAGCATTTCGCCTCGATCAAGGTCGGGCCGCCGCCACTTCGAGCAAGCTCCATCGCCTGGCGCGTGGCTTCGTAGCAAGCGATCGGATCGAAGCCGTCCACCAGCACGCCGGCAAGGCCGTAGCCGCCCGCCTTCGTATAGATGTCCTTGATGGCCATCTGATGTCGCTGCGGTGTCGAGATGGCCCATTCGTTGTTCTCGCATAAAAAGACGATCGGAAGCTTGTGGACGGCCGCGAAATTGAGCGACTCGTGCCATTCCCCTTCGCTCGTGGCCCCATCGCCGAACGTGGTAAGAACGACGCGGTCGGTCTCTTTGCGCAATTTGATGGCGTAAGCGGCGCCGACGGCATGCGAGGTTTGCGCGGCGATGATTGAGGAGATGCTGAACCGCCCCAGGCGTTTGCTCGCATAGTGGTGGGGGAACTGGCGCCCGCCGGAGTGATCCGCGGCCCGGGCAAACAGTGAGAGCAACACTTCGTAGGGTGTGAGGCCGATGCCCAGATCTAACCCGAGATCGCGATAGTAAGGCACAAGAATATCTTTGCCGCGCGTAAACGCCATCGCGGCGCCCGCTTGGACGGCTTCGTGCCCTTCGCTCGCGGAGGCGAACGGAATTTTACCCTGGCGGTTGAGCTGGAATCCGCGATTCTCAAGGGTCCGCTGCATCAGCATGGTCTTGAGCATCATTTTAAGCTGCTCGTCGCTCAGCCCGTGGCGCTCGAAATTGGCACTAGCGTGGGCTGGGGCAGATCCCATCTTACTCTCCATTGCGGAAAGCTACATCGTCTGGACTTGCAGCCAACTCCTGCGGGCAGGTGGGCGGAGCGTTGGCCAGATTCGTGGAAGCGCTTGTTTGTATGATCGCGACGCTCGAAATCCCGCACGACGACCTCGTTACCATCCGCCGTCATTTTCACGAACATCCCGAACTTTCGATGGTTGAATTTGAGACGGCAGCCTACATTACGGCCGAACTGGAGAAACTCGGTTTGGACGAAATCCGAACCGGCGTCGGCCAGACGGGGGTGCTCGGCACCCTCAAGGGCGGCAAGCCCGGGCCCGTGACGCTCCTGCGCGCCGACATCGACGCGCTTCCCATGTCCGAGCTGAACGACGTTCCTTACAAGTCCAAACGCGAGGGCGTCATGCATGCGTGCGGACACGATGGGCACATCGCCATTTTGCTCTGCGCGGCCCGCGCACTCGCGGCACGTCGCGCCGAAATCTCGGGAACATTGGTATTCTGCTTTCAACCGGGTGAAGAAGGCTATGCGGGAAATAAATTGATGATCGAGGATGGCGCGCTTGAAAATCCGCACGTCGATCGCACGTTCGCGCTGCATCTGTATAGCGGGCTAGAAGTCGGCAAGATTGGCGTCCGCGACCGGGCGTTTTTTGCGTCGTCGGATGAATTTCACTTGACGCTGCGCGGTAAAGGCGGACATGGCGCGATGCCCGATCGCGCCATTGACCCGATCGCGGCTGGTTCGTATTTCATCACGATGGTGCAAACGATTGTGAGCCGGGAAATTGCGCCTAAGGATCCTGCCGTGTTTACTGTCGGTAAATTTCAGAGCGGCTCGACGTTCAACGTGATTCCCGATGAAGCGCACATGGAAGGGACAATTCGTTCGTTTGATGAGGACGTTCGCAAGTCGATGCCGCACCGCATCGAGCGCATCCTCAAAGGTCTGTGCGACGCGATGCGGATCGAGTACGATTTCAAGTACCGCTGGGGCTATCCGCCCACGGTCAATGACTGCAAGATGAACGACCTCGTGCGCGATGCGGGCGGCGCGGCGCTTGGCCCCGAGAACGTCATCGAACACGATATCATTATGTGGGCTGAAGATATGTCGTTTATGCAGCAGGAACGCCCGGGCGCTTACTTTGTCGTTGGTACGCGCGGTGGCGAAAGCACGTCATTCGCACATCACAATGCGCGCTTCGATATGGACGAGCGCGCATTGGATGTGGGCTTTAAGATGATGGTCGAACTGGGCCTACGACCGTAACGCTCCCGGCGTTTAGGGCATCAAAACGCGGTCGATGATGTGAATCACGCCGTTGGATTGATAGACGTCGTAGGTTGAGATGTGCGCGACGTTGCCCTTATCATCGGTCACCGTGATATTGCGCGGGCCATTCATGGCTGCCGTCAAGTTTGCGCCATTTACCGTTTTCAAAACAGCCTTGCCATTTCCAGCGGTAATAAGCGCCTGCAACGCGGCGTAGTCAAGACGTCCGGCGACGACATGATAGGCAAGCACGCCCGCAAGCATCTTTTTATTTTCCGGTTTCATGACGGTATCGACCATGCCCGCGGGGAGTGCGGCAAAGGCTTCGTCCGTGGGTGCAAAAACGGTGAACGGGCCGGGTCCTTGCAGCGTCGCGACTAAATCAGCGGCCTTCACGGCTGCGACGAGCGTTTTGTTGTCTTCAGAGAGGACCGCATTTGAAATAATATCTTTGTTGGCCATCATGGCATGCCCGCCAACCATCGGGTTATCCTGGGCCAAGCTGGTTAGCGGAATGATTGCGCAAGCGCAAGCTAGGGCGACTGCGCCGAGGCGCGAAACGTTTTTCATCTGATTCTCCTGTAGTCCGGTAAGATGCAGCAGCCGCCGTCGCGACTATCTTGCATGCTCAACGGACCACAGGCGAACTCAGATGTTGGTTGCTTGCTTTTAAGGCTTAACGTCTTCGGGTTTTTTGCCGACCGCCTCGGCCGTTGAGTCGGCTGCCTGCTTCGACTGGTCCATCATTTGCTGGACCTGTGAGCGCATCTGCTCAGCCGATCCCCGCATCGCATCGGCGCCAATTTTCATGAAGTTCTGAAGATGGCCGATGGCCCGTTGGGTCTGCTCCTGGGTAATGATCCCGCTCTCTTGGGCGTGTTTGGTGAGCGTGGTTTGGAGTTCTTGTGCGTTCTTGACCGACTCCTGAATCAGCGGTTTCATCGATTCGTGCTGTTTGTTCACCGCCTCCCCGATGTTTTTCTGCATTTCGCGCGCCTGTTCGAGTGCGCGCTTTACGGCGTCATTATTCATGGTGATCCTCTTCCTGTTCGGTAACCGTTAAAACCCAGCGGACGGCCCGTGCGTATTGATCGAGTTGGCGGGTGCTGCGCTCGAGCCAGCTAAAGGCCGGGTCATTGCGAATGGAGGTACTGGAGTCGTCTTCCATCTGTTTCACATACCGGACGGCTCGCTCGAGATCGCGCTCGACGCTATCCCACTCTTGCCGAAGCGTCTCTTCGGATGCATCGGAAAGGCGTGCAATCAGCGGCGGTGGGACAAACTCAGGTCGTCGATAGGTCAACTCAAGCCGTGCCAGCGCGTAGTCGCTCGAAACGCTGATGAAAGAAGCAAGGAGTTGGACGAGCCGGACTTCCAGAGATACCCCCTTCGTCCTGACCGCCTTCTGGACTCGGGGAAACCGGGCCTTTGTGCAGAAGCGCCACGCGAGTGAAGTATGTGATCATCGGCAATGGCTTTGCCGGGACGACCGCCGCTGAGCAATTGCGCAAGGCTGATGCCGCTTGCACAATTACGATGTTTACCGATGAGCCTTACACATTATATAACCGGATCGCGTTGCCGCCGCTTCTGCGAAAACAGGTGACCGAACAAAAGGTCATCATCCGCGATCTCGCATGGCATGAAAAAAATGCCATTACGCTTGTACTGGAAACACCGGTGGAAAGCGTCAATGCGGCTGAGCGGTGTGTGCTTGCGGGCGGTAAGTCGTATCCATACGATGCCCTGCTCGTCGCGACGGGCGGCCGGCCGAACCGGCCCGAATTTCCCGGCGCTGCCGGCGCGCAGAACGTCTACAATTTCCAATATATGTCAGATACCAAAGCCATTTCCGAGCAACTCGAGCACTCCAAGGTGGCCGTTGCGGTTGGGGGTTCATTCATCGCGTATGAATTAGCCGAGGCCTTTGCCAAACGGGGCATGGAAACGCACTGGCTCATTCGCGGCCCGCGCTTTTTGCGGCGGATGCTTGATGAGATATCGGGCGGCATGGTCGATCACGCCGCGCGCGCCGACGGCGTTTACCTTCATTACAATGATGAAGTCAAGGAAATGATCCGGAGCAACGGCGTGGTCACCAAAGTCATTACAACCTCGGGCACCGAGATCGCCGCAGATTGTTTTGGATTCGGACTTGGCCTCACTATGAACACAGAAGTATTGCAAGGGACGGGCGTTGAGGTCACGCCGAATGGGATCGTTTGCGACGATCGTTTGGAAACCGCGGTCAAGGGTATCTACGCAGCGGGCGACGTAGCGGACTTTTACGATCCCATCCTCGAGATGCGGTATCGCATGGGCACTTGGAACAATGCGGGTGCGCACGGCAAAGTGGTGGCCGCGAACATGGCCGGTGGCGACGCGCGCTACCATGACGTGCCGGAGTATTCCAGCATGGTCTTCTCTGAGCAGACGATTACTCAATTCGGCTTGTCGCCCGAATATCGCCAAGATCTCGACACGGTCAGCAAATTCGATCTGGATGCCAAACACTATCGGGCCCTCTATTTTTGGAAAGGCCGGCTCGTCGGTGGCCTCTTGCTTGGTAAGGGCAATCGAGCAGGTAAGCGCAAGTACGTTGAAGCCATTAAGAATAAAGCGGTATACCCGGAAGCGGACTGGACTGCTATGCTCGACTGGACCGCGTAGGGGGCGATCGCCAGAATCGGTTACATCCGGGTAATACTGGTGGGGAAAGCGGCCGATACCTAAGACATGTCCAATCGGCTCTCAAGGCGCCTCAGTTCTGCATTAGTCCCGTTCGGTGTTGTGGCCCTGATAGCGGGGTGCGGCGGCGGAAGTGCCGTTTCCAATTCCAACGGTACGACGACATTCGTTCCCCCCGCCCGCCCGCCGAGTGGCCAAATGGTGACCGCG
>JALYIF010000168.1 GCA_030775925.1 Vulcanimicrobiota bacterium
CGAGCAACAGACCGCGATCGACGCCCTGGGAGCCCGGGTGCAGAAAAGCTCGGATCTCACCGCCAAAAACGCAGAGGCGGTTACCGGCATGAAGAGTATCTCGGATAACGTGCAGACGCAGGCCACCTCTCTACGCGAGCTGGTCGACCAATTCGAAGTCAATCATAGTAAAAATGGAGAAAAGGCGCCCGGTGCCCTGGAAGAAACAGGGTCACTTGCGCTATCATCTTAAGCGACCGCGGGTTCAACATCACTCCGCCCCTTAAATGGGGCGCACTCTATCCTTATGGGAGACACATGCGTAAACCGGTAGCCCTCGTTGCCCTTCTAGCCGCCCTCGCGGCGCCGCTCGCCGCCATGGCCGACCAGACCGTCGACGCCAGCCTGATTCCGGACGGAACGTATGTCGTCAAAGTCGACAGAGTTGTCGATGCAAACCACGTGGTCATCATGATGCAGAGCGCCGTCAAAACGCAGGTATCTGCAAATCGCCCCTCCATGGACTTTACCAAACTCAAACCCAATGCGGATGTGAAACTGTCCTTGGGCAAGGGTAAAGTATTAGTCTTCGTTCAGAATAACTGGTAGCCACATGCGTTATAGGGTCATTGCCCACCGCCTTGGAGATGGAGCACCTCATGCGTAAACCCATTGCTGCGCTTGCCTTATTGACGACAACGATGCTTGCGCCGCTCGCGGCGAAGGCCGACGTCGATGCAAGCCTGATCCCTGACGGAACCTATACCGTCAAGGTTGAGAAAGTTGTCGATTCAAACCACATGGTCATCGTCATGCAGAACTCGGTGAAAACCACGGTGGCGGCGAATCGCTCGAGCATGGATTTCACCAAGCTTGCGCCGAACGACAACGTCAAGATGTCCTTGGGTAAAGGCAAAGTTCTCATCTTCATCAAGCAGTAAGAGAACAACAGGCACTTTAGAAAGATCGCCGCTCGAGCGGCGATCTTTTTCTATTGGAACACTACGACCGGCGTCTTGGGGGCACGCAGATCCAATGCGCGAATCCGCCTGCCCTCGCTGCGTGTTTGCGAGAGAATCGGATCGACCAGCGCACCCTTGGCCTCGAGATCGCTATCGTCTCCAAGTTTGATCGTAATGCCGGGGGGAATCTGCGCGGTCACATCGCCCAAACGGTCACGCACGAGAGATCGCGCTTCGACGTGCTGTTTTACAAGCGTCTCGTAATCGCGGGCGAGCGCTCTTACACAGTCATCTTTGAGAAAATCACCGGTATGTGGTTGCGGTAGTACCGCACAGGCAAGGTGCGGCAGGTCGCGGCGGGAGGCATTCATTTCCAAGACACGCAAGTGCGCGTCGATCAGCTTTGCGGGCTGCGCACCGCTTTGGACCACCGCATAGGGGGTGCGTTCGGTCACCACGATCGTAACCGTCGCCGGGAGACCACGCCGGATCCACGCGTCATCGATGTACGGAATCAAGCGCACGCGCGCCGCAGCAGTGCGGGTGTTTTGCAGCCAGAGGTTTGTGTGTCTTTCGATAGCCGCGCTCGCAACGATTTCGCCACGCGGCACGACGTGGTCGCCTTGGACGGAAATGCGTTTTACTTCAAACCCCTTCCAACTAGTGCCGTAGTAACTGCCCGCAGCCGCAGCAACCAGCAACAAGAGAATTGGAATCCAAAAGGGGCGCAACCGCGAAGCCGTAGACTTTTTGGTACGCCTGCCGTTCTTGCTTTTTTTCACTGCAGGATGAACTTCTCAACGGCTTCCGCGACGCCGTCTTTCGCGTAGTCGCCGACGATCGCATCCGCGACGGCGCGCAGTTCGGGAGGCGCAGACCCCATCGCTACGCCGACTCCCGCCGCTGCCAAGAGCGGAGCGTCATTCCACGAATCACCTACCGCCATCACAGCGTCCATCTCGATGCCCAGCCGCGCCGCGACGAATTGTAGGGCATCGCCCTTATTGATGCCGGGATTGAGTACTTCGATAAATTCGGGGTAGCTGCGCGTCACGTACGCGTTTGCTGCGAGGGTGCGCTCGAGCTCCTTAAGATACGACGTCACCGCGCCCGGCCGGTCAATAACGACGGCTTTCGTTGCGCCGGCGGTCGCAAACTGGGCCTCGAGCGACTGCACCACAACGGGGCGCGCCTGCGAGAGTTGCGCG
>JALYIF010000169.1 GCA_030775925.1 Vulcanimicrobiota bacterium
ATCATGTGGAGCCGCCGCTTCGCGGCCAAACGTCCCGATCTGTTTAAGCCGGCTTAGGCGCCTTCGTGAACATCTGTTGACAAAGATCCTGTGAAGCCGTCGACCAATCGGGAAATTGAAACGTGAATCCGACTCGAGTAGTCGCCGCGGCACAACGCGCCGGCTTTTAAGAATTAATTCGCTTTCCGTACGCATGAATATCGCGCCGGCTTCTAGCATGATGCGTGACGCTGGGAGTCCGATCCGCACGCCGGCTGCCTGCCTCAATTCGGACATGAATTGCGCGTTCGGAAGCGGATTGGGCGATGCGATGTTGACCGCCCCTGACATGTCGCCGTGCGCAATGAGCCAGTCAAGCGACGCGATGAAATCACGCTCGTGAATCCACGAAATGTATTGATGTCCGCCGGCCGCTGCGCCACCCAGACCGCGTTTCACAAGGCGCAAGAGGGTATCGAAGATGCCGTCGCGCGCTGGACCCATGACCATAGCCGAGCGCAGGAATACCTTGCGTGTGACATTGGTCTCAATCGAAGCGCACGCCGCTTCCCATGCGCGGGCAACGTCAATGCTGAATCTCCACGTATCCGGGGCATTCGGCTCGTCTCCGCCCAGGATGCCGGTAATGTCATCATTTGGCGCATCAAACCGATGGCTGTAAATGGTTGCGGTTGAGGACTGCAGCCAGAGCCGCGGTGGGGTCTTTGCGCGGGCGATCGCGGCGCCCAGCGCTCGTGTAGAGTCGATGCGAGAATCCATGATCTCGCGGCGATTGGCAGCCGTATAGCGGCAATTAACGCTTCGCCCGGCTAGATTGATCACAATATCAGCGCCATCGATATGTGTTGCCCAATCGCCCAAAGTGCGGCCATCCCATGCCAACGTCTGCCAAGGTGCCGCTGACGGCTGGCGGCTCAATACAGTGACTTGGTCGCCGCGCGAAGTAAACTCCCGAGCAAGCGTCGTCCCAATCTGCCCCGAGCCACCGGCAATTATAAAACGCATTTACGATTGCTTCCATTGTTGTGCCGCTTTGCATTTTTCATACACGGTTATAACATCTGGAATGTAGTTAAATGATGGAACATTAGGCGCCGCGGTGCGCCCGAAGTTTCCCATTTGTTGTGCAAGAGTCGGTGCCGGCCCAAAATAAATGGTGCCTGATTTATCTGCCTGCGCATCCAAACTAAGACTGGTACAACTGGGGAGAAATATACTCGTTAACTGGCCTCCCAACCCGCTGCGTAACAGCAGCGCAGTATCGTCGGTCAACGCGTACCACGTATTAGAACGGACGTATGCATCCCAGAAAAAGCGTCCGGCGATCATGTAAAGCCCGACGAGCACGAATGGTATACCCCACAGGCGGAAAAAAAACGGAGCGCCCTGCGTTGTTACCAATGTTTCCCAGAAAATCGCGAAGCCGCCCCACATTAGGCTGAAGGGTATCATAAGCGCGTCAGATTTTCGCAACTTTAAGCCCTGTCCCGGCTGACCACGCCAACGAATCTCGTTAGCAGAAACGCCAAAGGCGTCGAATCGATTTTCCGTGCTCCCGAATGTTCTCAACTTGCTCACTTTCATTTTACTTGCTGCGTCGCCTTGTACTACTCATGCTTGGGAAGTATGTTGCGGCAAACAAGGCTACGCCCTTGTGAAACTCTGCGCACGTGTGTATTTGCTTGACACGGCGTGGTATTCTTACAGTGCTATGACACAACTTTGGTTAGCGATGCGACCGACGGGCTATCAGAGCCGGCAACATGCCGGACAGATTTGCTTTGGCCTCGTCATATCCAAAGGCTCGGATAATACCGGGTGAGTTAGCACAGCGTCACTGTTTTCCAAAAGGGGATCGTGCGATGTGCACGGTCCCCTTTTTGTTTCCGTGGCGGTTTAACGCAATAGGTGAGCGGCCTGATTGTGAATCAGGTGTACAGAGTTCAAGTCTCTGAAGTCGCCCCAAGAATTCGAGGATTCGTTCCTCAACCTGATCTTTGACAATATAATAGAGTCCAAAAAAAAACGGCAACGCGGAGTCGCGGCATGTCTTAGCTTTTCGTTGCCTTTTCAGCCACCATCGGCCCGTAGCTCAGTTGAATAGAGCGTGCGGTCACGACCCGCAAGGTCGGAGGTTTAGTTCCTCTCGGGCCGTCCAAAACTCCTCGATCCCATCTCAACGAAAGGAATCTGCAGATGTCAGACGTGCTGTTGCTTAATTTTAGTTACGAAGCCTTGAA
>JALYIF010000170.1 GCA_030775925.1 Vulcanimicrobiota bacterium
TGGGGCGCGGACTCGTCGCGCGTCATTTGCGTATTAGGCGCGCAGGCAGCCAACCCCTACACCGCCACGCAGTCACTCATTTGTCCACTCTGGACGGGTAGCGGCAACGCTCCGTGCTCGAATCACAACATCAATGCGGTCGCCATTGCGCCGTATTTTGGCAACTTCCAAGTGCAAAAACCATTGCTGGCGGCTGCGGACGGTGGCCAGGCCCAGCTGTTTCAGCAACTCAGCAACGATTTGTCGCAAGTCGCAAAATGGGTTGCTTCGTACAAGACCGCACTCGCAACTTATAACCTGCCACTTCTAGCCTACGAGGGCGGCCAAACTCTCACAAGCCACGATCCTCCGGTCACTCAGTTATATATTGCGGCAAATCGGGACGCTCGCATGGGCGGGGCGTATTCGACGGCGCTGAACGACTGGAAGGCGAATGGCGGTGGTTTGTACGTGGTTTTCACCGACATCACTGGGTCAAATCAGTACGGCGAATGGGGCGCTCTGGAGTCGTTTCTGGATACGGTAAGCCCACTCGACAGAGCGCCGCCGAAGTGGCAAGCCATACAGAATTTCATCTCCGGAAATCCCTGCTGGTGGTCGGGTTGCACCGGTCCGGTAGGTCCTACCGCCCTCACACCGACCGCGCCAATTTTATCCGTCAAATGAAAAGTGCGGCAACTTGTTTCAAAGCCAAACTAGAAGCGGCCTTTGACGTTGGCGTCAAGATAATCGAGGATTGAACGCGAAATTTTTTCTTCGCAAAAGGGATAGCCCGCGGAAACGAAATTTTCAACGCGCCTCAAGACATCCGGTAAATCTCCATCGCCGTTCCACGGCAGGACGGCTCCAGACTTCGTGAAAGTGTCGAGAATTTCGAGCTGCTGATCGTCATGGTGCTCAGCAAATTTCGAAAGCCGGGCTATAGCGATAACCTTCTTTTGCTTTCTTAAGCCTAGCATGATCGAACCTACATCGGCTTGGCAAATGACCAATGCTGCCTGTTCATACATCTGCTCCAATTCTTGGTTTACGTAGAAAGGTACGAGATTCAAATCGGGCGATGCATACGATGTACGTCCGCTCTGAACGACCACGGGCTTTGGTATCAAGCCTTGCCGCACCGCTTCTTCAATCTGAACGAGGGGCCGAACGAATGGCATTTCACACGTGCCCAACACTACGAAAATCATGATATGCGTTGCCCAATCACTCGTCAGTACAACGGACCGACATAGCGGCCCTCCGGATATGCCCCGCGCATTTGCTGCCACTGCACAAAAAACAGATCCGCGATGGGATACACGGCGCTCGCAGTAGCATCTTTGGAGTCGATCCGGCAGAAGGATAAAATATAAATGATCTTGCACCCCAGAAACTTGCCGACGTAACAAAAGGGAATTGCTGTGTGACTCCCTGTCGTAACGATTGCATGCGGGCGAAATTTTAGAATAACCGGCACCGCAAGAAACCAATTGATGAGGAAATTCTTCCAGAAGACCCAATTTCGCTTCAGACCGTTGGGACGCACGAATATGCAGGGCTGGCCTTGCAACAACTGGCGCGTAAGCGGCAGATCTTCCGTAACGAAGAGGTGCTCTGTCTCGGCGAGCAGCTCTTTCAATTGAAAAATTTCGGTAAGGTGGCCGCCACTCGAACTTGGGATGAGGACGCGGAACTTGTTCACTAACGTCAAAGCGTCGATCGGGCAATCGACGCCTCTTTGGGCGGCGTCCACCGCTCGATCAGCTGCTTCGTCTGGGCAATGTTACGCCGGCTAGAAGCGCCAAATACAATCGCCTCGATCTGCGGAAATCGACACACATAGTCCAGCGCTTCCTTGGGCCGTAATGCCCCGCTCGCGAACACCGACATAGCGATCAATCGGCATCGCCCCTCGGACATCATCTGTTCGTACGCAGCTGTCCCGCCGCACATTCGGAACTCGATTTTATTGATATTGGCGCATATGATCGGATTCGCAAGCCCGACCTTTTCCAGTTTTTGAAGCAGCAAAGGCGCATTCATCGTGATGAATCCGGGTTCCGCCGCGTAGCGCTCCCGCACGTGATCGTTGAACATCTTAAACGCTTCGTCGAAGCCGAGCCCCAGCAAGAAATCCGTCGCGACGTTTTGTAAAAATATCACCGGCGTGTCGAGCCCTGCAAACATCTTAAGTTCGGCGTCGATGAGAAGGCCGGCCAGCCCCTCGATATCCTTTCGCGCCAGAGACATACCTCCCTTCAGGAGCGCGCCAAGCGCATTCTCTTGTGGCAGAAAGCTGCGGACCGCCCCCAGCATGCCAAGCTCCGCCGCTGCGTTGGCGTATTTGTGCGCATACGGCAGGCAGGGATAGAACTTGAAGCCCGGATATTTATCGCCATGCTCGCGGAAATGATCGCACACCTGCGACATGCGTTCGTGCGTCGTGCACATGAACGTCCGTATGCCTTCCGCATAGGCATCATCGAGCACCTCGAGCACCGCCGAGATGTCTTGAAAACGCACGGACTGCGCACGCGCTTTTTCTTCCGACATATGATTTACGCCGAAGAATTGATTGTCGCCGAATAGAATTCTATCCATTAGCTGCCCGTTCTCATTCGATCCAGAAGCGACCTTACAAAAGACCGTGCAGGTTGCAACGCGGGTGACTCAGGGCTGGTTTGTCCACTATGCTCGACATCCAACGCAACCAGCGTGCGCGTTTTGTCGGCATCCGCTCGCATCGCTCTCGCGACTAGCGAGGTATCGCTGGCGCTGCGAAAACTGCTGAGGGCGACGGAGCCGTTCTTCATGCACTTAACGAAATGGTCGATTTGAGCCGAGTATTCTTCGCCGCGCACGTAGAACCAGACTGGTTTGGTCAGTTCCGTGGTGTAGCGGACATTCCAGCCGGTCTCGAATCCTGTCTCAACAGAATGCAAGGAGCGGACGTAGACCTGCAGTTCTTGGCGGTCCACATTGATGCGGCCATTGGTGCCCCAAAAACTTATTTTAAGCGACATTTTGCGAAAGCTCTCGTCGCTCCAGTTAGTCGCCAATTGACCGTTCAGTCCTTTGGCGAACTGGAAAGTGGAGTAAATCTCATCGTCGACGTCGCTCGAGAAAACGCTATTGAGCACCGTGCCGGACACGGCGACAGGTCGCCCAACCAGATAATTCAACAAGTCGATTGCATGGCAGGAATAGTCGAAAAGACAGCCGCCCCCTTCGCTTTTTTGCGAGCGCCACGTCGCGCCTTTGGGTCGCAGCACGACTGGGCCGTACGCCTCAGCGCGGACGTGGTGCAGCTCTCCGATAACATTGCGTTCCAGTAATCGCTTGGTCTCGTTGAAAGTCGCGACAAAGCGGTAGTGATAGCCCACTTGATTGACAAGCTTCCGGCTCTCCGCCGATTCGGCGAGCCTGTATCCGATTTCAGGATCAAGGGCAAATGGCTTTTCGCAAAATATGTGCAAATTGCGTTCGAGCGCGGCATTGACGATTTCCGCGTGATATCTCGAAGGAGTGGCAATAAAAACACAGTCCAGCTGCTCCTCGGCGAGCATCCTTTTGTAGTCCGTGTATGTTTTGACTCCCGTGTACTTTGCTAGCACATCAAGGACGTAACCCGACGAGTCGCACACGGAAACTAAGCGTAGCTCCGGGTGGACGTTGATCATGGATTGATGGGACAAGCCCATTTTCCCGAGCCCGATGATTGCAGCCCTTAACATTATCTGTTCCATTCAATTGATCGGTATCAGGCGCACGGCGCCCGTTCGAACTGTAGACGTAGAGTGGATAGCGCTATCTTGCACCGGATCGCAATTACGTCAACGTCGAAATGAGTCTACCGTGCTTCAGAGGCCCGCGCTAGGCGTGACCAAGGCCCGCAGAGTCGGCGCGCTACTTGTATTCTATAAGACCTGATTTCGAGCGCCGAAATCGATCCAGCATGAATTTGAACTGTCCGAGCATTTCCGGAAACGTGGCGAGGACCAGCGCGCTGGCCCTCCACCAGTTCTGCCGGGGCGAACGTTTACCCCGCAGAGCAAGCCGAATCACTCTGAGTGGATAAATCAAGAGCAAAAGCATAAACCACCCGCCAAACACGGCCGCAAGGATTACCGTTGTCAGTGGTGCCAGGAGGCCCCAAATCCATATCCGCCGCGACTCCGACACCCAATGACGTTCCGGCGGAGCACCATGCAATTCTGCTCCCTGAGCAAAGCCATAGCCGCCGCGCACCATGCGTTTCCACCACTGCCCGAAGTGATACATCGCAGCATCATGAAGCGTCATCTCTTCGCCCAACCGCCAGACGAGCCAGCCCGCCTGACGCAGCCGCACGCACATCTCCGGTTCTTCGCCGCAAATGAGTTCCGCTCGATAGCCAGCGACTTGGCGAAACGCGCTAACGCGCATGATGATATCCCCGCCGCACGATTTGATTTCGCCAATGGGGAACTCCGACCATTCGATATCACATAACATGTTGTACACGGATTTCTCAGGGTACCGCTCGCGCCGCCGTCCCCAAACAACAGCGACATCCGGATGCTCATCGAGAAATCGCGTTGCCTTCTCCGGCCAGCCTTGAACCACCTCGCAATCCCCGTCGACGAAAAAAAGATACTCGAGGGTTGGCCATCTCTGCAGCAACTTCTTGGTTCCCTCATTCCTCGCCCGCGCTGCGGTGAAGGGGGTACTCATATCGAGTTCCACGACTTCCGCCCCCAGGTTTTTCACAAAACCAACCGAGCCGTCAGTGGATCCCGAATCAACATAAACGATACGGTCGACGAAGCTCCCAATCGACTGCAGACAAAGTTTCAGCCGCTCGCCCTCATTGCGTCCGATCACGATTACGCCGGTGGACCCACACAGCCCGGACGCTGGTTGCATTAGTCTTTCGGTGAAATCCGCCGCGGTCACTGGAGCTGCAGGAATGCGGCAATCATCGGCGGTGTCAGGTCGGCCCATCCGGTCCCTCGTACGTGCGCTGCGGCGCGCACGCTTGACGCGAGTCTACCCGTTCCCGCCGTTAACGCCTACATCCAAAAAATGCCTCTCTGAGCGCCGCTGGTCAAGAACTGGACAGGCGAGCCGCCACCCTCTTCGCCGCGAATTTTGCACCATAAGCGAAGCGCAGCAACGGACCGAAACTGTTGGCCGCCGCGGCGCCAATGACATATAAATCGCGCACGGATGACTCAAAGTGGCGGTCAAGGATCGGCGTACCCTCGGCTTGGTTCAACCGAGCCAGCGTATCGTGCTGCATGAAGGGCAACCGCGACATGTCGACACGATAACCGGTGGCTGCGATCACATGGTCCACGGCGATTTGTGTTTCACCCACCGAAGGCTGGCTGAACGACAGCTGGACCTGATCGTCGGCGATTCGAGCATTTGTCATGGTGGCCCGCAGATGCATAGGCAGCCGGCCGACTACCGCGTCACGCACGAACCATCCGGGCGCGGGACCCAGATGACGCTCGACGACGCGAAAGCGAAACGATTGTGGCATCGCATGGAAAGCGAGCGGAGCGTCGGTACACATGCGCGAACGCCAGCCGGTGCCCAAACCGGAGCGTGGCGCCTTCAACGTGTCTAAGAAGGAGCGGGGCTCACGGGGAGCGCTGTGGAATGCGATGGCGCTACGCCGTGCCACAAGTTCTACCTTTGCCCCGGCTTCTAGCAGTAGCGCCGCCAGATCGAGCGCGGATGCACCGGCGCCGATCACTGCGACCCGCCGGTCCCGAAACTTCTGGAGGTCATGGTGTTCCGAGCTATGGCTGACCCATCCCTTGGGCAAGGCGGCGAACAGAGGCGGTATGTAGCCAAAATTCATGAGCCCGGCAGCCACCACGACTCGACGGGCAAGAACGGTTTCACCGCTGTCCGTCTTGAGCTCGAAACCCGCCGCCCCGGGCGACAGGGTCAATACTTGTGTATCTTCCAATTCCGGAACATAGCGCCGTTGGAATTCGAGTGCATAGGCGATAAATGTCCCGATCCGCACCGGCAGGCCGATGTCCCGGTATTCAATCCCTTGTTCGGCACAATAGGCCCTTAATGGGAATTCGTGGCCGGGATCGTAGAGATCCGACGCAAATCCCTCCGATTTGAGACACATGCCACGAGGCATGTGATTCGACCAAAACTTCATCGGGGCGCCAAGAATACGCAAGCTTCGCCCGCCGGCGCGAAGGTGGGCCGCCAGCGACAAGCCGTACGGGCCCGCGCCGATGATGACCGTGTCAGTAACAGTGCGACTCAATCAATATCTCCTTGGATCTGCAGCGGAGCACCCTACCATCGACCCGCCGATGTGCAAACAATCCGTGCATAATTATGTCGACTCCGTACCTGTCGGCGCTGTACGACAGGCACATTATGTAACTCGTGACCCAGTCGACGACCAAACTGCCCCATCGCGGGTATCATTGACTGGCAGTTTCAGCGGGGGTCGATGTTTTGACCGATCGTCAGCCGTCAGTCCTGATCGTGGCAGCGAAGTGGTGGCCATCGTCGGCGCGCCTAGCAATTGCACTCATGCGCAACGGGTGCCGCGTCGGCGCTATTTATCCCGCAGGACACCCACTCAAGTTCGTTTCGGGAATCGACCACGTGGGTCACTACCGCGGGATTGCTTCGTTTTCCAGCTTGCGACGTTGTATCAGTGAATGGCCTCCCGATGTACTGATACCCTGCGATGATGGCGTCGTCGCGCAGTTGCACGAGCTACATCGCCTGGAACCACAGTTCAGAGA
>JALYIF010000171.1 GCA_030775925.1 Vulcanimicrobiota bacterium
CATCTTGCGGATACCAGACATCCAAGGACGCGGATTCATATTCCTCGATGGCCTTGATCGTCACCACGGCTTCCTCGACGCGTCCTTGAATCAACAATGCCAGTGCCAAATCGGCCGCGTCTTCTGCGACGTCCGCAGCAGAATCCATGGCGCGCCGGATGGCGATGCTCTGCTCGAGGTGTGGCAGAGCAGACTCCAAGTCGCCGAGGTCGCGGTAGGCGGCCCCAATATTTCCGCGCAAGTGTGCTTCGTTTGGAGGGCTTTGCATTTGCATAGCAAGGTGTAAGCCCCGTTCGCCGGTCTCAATCGCTTCGCGTAGGCGTCCTAGTCCTCGCATTGCAAAAGAAAGATTTCCAAAACACAGGGCTTGGCCACGCAGGTCGCCGAGTTCCTCAAAGAGTCCCTGCGCTCGGGTGAGGCTACCGATCGCAGCATCCAATTCACCAAATCCACATTTCATTAGCGATGAATTAAGCAGTACGATGGCCTCGCCTTGACGATCTCGCATTCGCTCGTAGCCGGTCGCCGCATACGTGTAATGGCGTTGCGCGTCTTCATATTCGAACATGCGCCCGTAAACCGACCCCAGTCGCGCGTGCGCGCTTGCCACTCCGTGTTGATCACCGGTTTGCTCACACAATTCTAGCATCTGTAGAGCAATGTCACGCGCTTGCGGAAAACGGCGGCGCGAAAATTCAATGACGCTTGCCGCAGTTAAACACCGCGTGATGAGCAAGGCATTTTTCGCGACGTCTGCGGCAGATCGCGCATCATCTAATAACTGCAGAGATTCATCAAACCGTCCCCGCGCCGCTTCGATCTCGGCCGCCAGGCACATCGCTGAAATCGAGCGATTATCGTTCGACGCGGCAAATAGCGCCGCCGCGCTCGATGCCTGGCTTACAGCCTTCTCTAAATTTCCATTCGCCATTTCGAAAATGCCGCTAGCGTACGCCGCCTCAGCGCGCCACACTCCATCCAGTGCCGCCGCAAGTAGCTGCAATCGTTCGATTTCCACTCGTTCGGAATCTCGGTCGCCGAGCGCATGCAAGAGGCGAACAAAACGTCGTTGCGCGTCTGCAACGGATTCGGCCGTGTTCAACATTCCGGCCGTCTCTTGCAGGCGCTCGAGATCTGCACGTTGCTCGGCCCGCATGCCCAGCCGAGCGTGAATATCCTCGCGTAACGCGAGCCCAGCGAATATGACGGCGGGGTCGCGCGACTGCGAAGCCGCTCGCTGCGCATAGTCTAGGGCTTCCTCGTTGGCAAAGATAGCAACGGCCCGCGTTGCAGCGCGAAGGTAGAATCTGGCCGCGTCGTTGGGCTTACCTCCGAACTCATAGTGTTGCGCGATCTGCGGCGAAAGAGGGTCTACGGCATCTGCGTAAACTTCAACCATCACCGATGCGGCGCGGCGATGCTCGCGCGTGCGGCGCGCACTATCCACGGTTTCGTATATGCGCGTTTGCAGCAAGTTGTGCGAAAAGGCATAATCCCGGCTGTGCACTGCGGAGGCTTCCCGAACAATTGCGCGATCTAGTAATTCATCCAAAACTTCCAGGACTTCGTGTTCTTCCCAATTGCCGAGCTCACGCAGAACCTCTAGGTCAAAAGCCCGGCCCAAAATCGAAGCGCTCTGTGCGACCGTCCGGGCACGACTGCTCAAGCGCTCGATGTTGGCGTCCATCACCGCCCCAATATCCTTTGCCGTCACAGGCTCGCGACTATCGCGGCTGTTCCGTACCGCTTGCGTGAGGAATAGCGCATTGCCTTCGCTTTGTTCGAACAGCGCTTCACCCAGTTCAGCAGACCGTTCCTGACCCAGGGCTTTGACAATGATATCGCGGACCGCTGAGCGTTCGAGGCGCGCAAGCGCGACATGCGTTGCAATTTGCGCCCGTTCGAGCGCGCGCCGCAGCTTACGCACGACGTGGGTACGTTCGACCGACTCAGCGCGATACGTAAGGATCAACAGAACCGGCTGATCGACTATGCGGCGGGCCAGCGCCTCAACCAAATCGGTCGTAGCTGAACCCGCCCATTGAATATCTTCGATCACGACAAGCAGGGGCCGCAACTTCCCTAGCGCCACTAAGGACATTATGATAGCTTCAAATAATCGGGCACGTTCCCGATCGGGTTCGACCGGTTGAAGCGCCGGTATATCGGGGCGGCGAACGCGGATTTCGGGCAACAGAATGGAGAGTACTGACAACCACACAGGCGCGACGGTAGAATCTAGGATCATTGGTAGCGCGTCCCGCAAGAGTTCGATAATTGCCTGATACGGCTGCGCTTCAGGAAGAGCGGTAGAGCCCGCGAGCACGATTGCACCTTGTGAGGTTGCGACCGAGCCAAACTCTTGCGTCAAGCGCGACTTGCCGACGCCGGCCTCGCCACTAATGAATACCGTAGAACCATTGGCGCGCGCTGCGCGACCCCAAGGTACCGACAGCCTTGCCATCTCTTCTACGCGGCCGCCAAACGGAAGCATGGGCGCGCTATGCACAACGAGTGTCCGCACATCCTCGGCGGTCTGCGCTTCCTGAAGCGAATCATTCCGAAGCAGCGCTTCATGCGCGGCACGTGTTTCCGCCATAGGCTCGGCCGACATCTCGCGCTGCAGATGCGCCGCAAAGGCTTCATATTCCGCGATTGCACCCGCACGGTCGCCTTGCGCTTGGCGCAACATCATGAGCGTGCGCAACGTATTCTCGCGCCATGGGTCCAAAGCCAATAGGGCTTTTGCAAAGCCGATGGCACGATCGAATGCGCGATCGCTCCGCGCGAGTTGTATCAGCCGATTGTAATTTTCGATGTGCAGTGCGCGCAGGCGTTCGCGCTCCGGAAATATCCAATCTTCGTACAGGCCTTCGAGGAGATCGCCGCGGTAGAGCTGGATCAGCTCCTCGTCCGGACGATCCGCGGCGCTCGCTTCTAAAAAATCGTCCACGTCAAAGGCGAACGCACTGCCGGAATTCCAACGCACCGTTGTGGTGTCGGAAATAATCCAGTCGGTCCCCGTTGCCGGTAGCGCTCGTACCAGCCGATGAAGGTGCCTGCGCAGATTCGCGCGGGCTTCCTGTTCCGTGTCGTCTGCCCACATTGAATATGCCAAGGCTTCGCGGCTGATCGCCGTTTCTCGATGCAGTAACAGGTAGCCGAGAAGCGGCAAACATTTTGGCGGCGCCTTGTACGAGTACAAAGCGCCGTCGAAAAACATCCGGGCAGGCCCCAGTAGCTCGACACGAAGCATACACACGCGTTTGCTTCGCTCGAGCTAAAAAACCTTGGTTTAACTGCTAATAGGAGACTTTAACGATCGTGTGAGCGATACAATCGAACTCGTATAGAAATCCGTCAGGACTCGCGGCCTGGTTGCAAGGGGTGGATGCGCCAAGCGTAAATTCGGTTTCGGTTCCATCGGCATTTAGGCGCCCGAGGCGGCCCTGCGGAATTGTATTCGGAACGAGCGTGAAATAGACAAGACCGTCTTTGCCGATGACCAACGACTCCGGCCCCAAGGCC
>JALYIF010000172.1 GCA_030775925.1 Vulcanimicrobiota bacterium
ACCCCACACAGCGCCGAGCCCAATTGTCAGCCAAAACAAATTCACGTTGGTCTGAGCTTCTCTTTGCAGCACAGTAGCATAAAAACCAACAATCGCTATGGCGATCACAAATGCTGGTAACGTTAGCAACTTGAGCATTGAATCCGATTACCCGCTTTCCAGTTCGGCGCAACAAGTGGACCGCCGCCGCCACCAACTAGGCGGAGCCAGAAAATTATTAGAAAATCCCGACTGCAAATCCTCGAAGCATAAACAGGATTTTTCCGGCAGTCGTTGAGCTTGGGCAGCCGGGATGTGGTACAATCGCGGGCGGAGTACGCTGGACGGCCGCGTTGGTTTGCTCGCGCAGACCGATGAGGAAAGTCCGGGCTTCATAGGGCGAGGTGCTGGATAACGTCCTGTCGGGGTGACTCGAAGGAAAGTGCCACAGAAACAAACCGGTGTGGACCGGTGCTGATTCGCGAAAGCCAATCAGCTCAGGACCACTCTAAGGGTGAAATCGTGAGGTAAGAGCTCACGGGGCGTCACGGAGACGTGCGCTCGGGTAAACCCCACCTGAAGCAAGGTTGCTCGATTGTCCTTTGCTTGTCGAAGGACCGGACGGCCCGTCCGTAACGAGCGAAACCGCAACGAGGCAAGCAGCAATGCTTGCCCCAGATAGATGGTCGTCCACGACAGAATCCGGCTTATAGGCGTACTCCAACTGCAACCCGGCGGGGTCGCAGCGGCGTTTTGGCCAATAGACGAGCAGAGCACTTTAGGGAGATTTTGGAGTTATCGTGAGCGAGCAGAAGTTTACACCCGACATGACGGTCGACCAGGCGTTCAAAGTACATGCAGGCGCTCGCCGCGTTTTTGCGCGCTTTCACCTGGGCGGGTGTTCCAACTGCGCGATCAGTGAAACGCACACCATCGGTGCAGTCAGTGAAGATTACGGCATCCCATTGCCGATGTTGCTCGATAGTCTCAACGAGTTGTTCACCCATGGTGCGCTCGGCGTTGGCGACAAAGTCCGGCTTCCCGATGAGATTCGCGCCAAAATTCCGCAACTTGCCACGGTTCCCGAAATCGGCGAAGTGAAAAGTGTTGATGCCGGTGCCTATACGGTTGAATTCGGCGAAGTTCGCCTCCAGGGCTTAGCGGAAGATTTTCTCCCGGTCGAAGCAACCGCCCAACCGGCTTAAGGACCGCGGCCTTCTTCAGCTTCAAGAGGTTTGCGCTCGGTGAAATTCTCCGTCACGCCGTGCCAGTGCGCGATCGCGCTCTCGCCCGCTTTCCAGCACAGATAAATCTGCTCACCTTGCCGCATCGCCGGGAAGTCGAGTAGCCCAAGATCCATGTCTTTGACGATGCAGCCATACGCTTCGATCTTGTTGACGAGGCGAATGATTTCGGCCTTAAGTTCGGCAAACCGCGCGGGCACAAATGGTGAGCGCCGCCCCGCCAAGCGGTTTTCGCGAGACGGGCTGGGACGCAGCGCCGGATCGTTCTCCAGGAGCTTGATTGCCAGCTCGCGGCGCTTGGTCCAAAGCTCCTCGACCAGGGGTGCGACCTTGGGGATGAGGGCGTTGGCCTTTTCAGGCGAAAACAGTTTCATGACTCTTCAACGTTCGCGGCTCTTCAGATGACGTTTCATCGCCTCGTTTTTGTTACCGGACTGTCCGGTGCCGGCAAGAGCCAAGCAATGAAAACGTTTGAAGACTTGGGATTTTATTGCGTGGACAACCTTCCTCCCGCATTGGCCGCGCGCACGCTTGCTTTACTGGACGATGGGCAGATTTCGCGCATCGCCGTTTCAATGGACGTGCGCACCGGTGGTCCACTAGGCGAAGCTACCGCAGTGTTAGACGAACTCGCGGCGGGCGGTACGTCGCTCGAATTGCTCTTCTTCGATGCGCATGACGAAACGCTGATCCGGCGATACAGCGAGACGCGCCGCCGCCATCCATTTGCATCACAAGGCACCTTGACCGATGCCATCGCGACCGAGCGCGCCACCTTAGCTCCGCTGCGCGAGCGCTCGACCCAAGTCATCGATACGACGGCCTTGACCCACGCCGACCTCAAAAACAAACTCACCGCGGCGTACGCCCCCATGGCTTCCGAGCATCGCCTCTCGGTCGTGATCGTGGCCTTTGGATTCAAGTACGGCATTCCGCTGGATCTGGATCTGTTGTTCGATGTCCGCTTTTTGAAAAACCCCAATTATGTTGCCGGTTTGAAAGAACTCACGGGCGCCGATCAACCGGTGGGTGCATTTATTCAAACCGATCCCGCCTGGGCACCCTTTCGAGTCAAGCTCTACGACATGATGGATTTCTTAATCCCTCGCTATCTCGCCGAGGGTAAGTCCCAACTGACCGTCGGGATTGCGTGCACCGGAGGGCGGCATCGGTCCGTCTTTATTGCGCGCGAACTCTACAACCATTTGCGCACGAACCAAAGCCTCGATCTGCATTTGGATTCCCGGGATACAACGCGATGATATCGGGTCGCCCGCTTCGCCTCATTAAATGGTTCTATCCGGGATTGGGCATCAAGCGTTGGCTTATCGTCATTATTATCGGCGCGTTGCTCCTGGTCAACGGGCTCAACCGCTCGCTGATCGCTGAGGGCTTGCACTTCCACGTCAATGAAGTGCTGGACAATATCGTCGATGACTTCATGCCGCCGTCCTACCTATCGTGGTTTTTTAGTTTCGCGGGACTTGGACTCGTCGCACTCGGCATGCGCCAGTGGTTTCGCTCCATTATCGAAGCCTCAACAATCGGCGGATCGGCGCGCATCGTCGATTCTCTTTTTGAGATGCGGCTACAAAATGGTTTCAAAATCGTAGCAATTGGCGGAGGCACGGGCCTTTCCACCTTGCTGCGCGGCCTCAAAAAATACACCACCAATCTTACTGCGGTTGTCACCGTAAGCGATGATGGCGGGAGTTCCGGGCGACTGCAAAAAGAACTCGGCGTTCTGCCCCCGGGCGATATTCGCAACTGCTTGGTCGCGCTTGCCGATGACGAAGCCTTGGTGACCGATCTCTTTAAATACCGATTTAGCGAAGGCAACGGGTTGGTCGGCCATTCGTTTGGAAATCTTTTTCTCGCCGCCATGACCGGGATCACCGGCAATTTTGACAAGGCCGTAAAAGAATCGAGCCGCGTCCTCAATATCAAAGGGCGTGTGCTCCCGTCGACGCTTGGAGTCGTTCAACTTTGCGCTACGCTCGATGACGGCACCACCATCGAAGGTGAATCAAACATTTCCGCATCGCACGGCCGGAACGAGCGCGTTTACTTTAACCCTCCGTACGCGGCGCCACTCGGCGAAGTGATTGAGGCAATCCGCGAAGCCGACGCGATTGTGCTCGGGCCGGGCAGCCTCTTTACTTCTATTCTACCGAATTTCTTAGTCGATCGGGTGGCAGCCGAAGTCGAGAAATCCTCCGCGGTAAAAATGTACATCTGCAACGTCATGACCCAACCCGGGGAAACCGATTCGCTCACTGCTTCCGAACATGCCGAAGCACTCATAAAAAATGCGGGCAAGAAAGTCTTTGATTACGTGATCATTAACGAGGAAGCGCCTTCAAAACTCCTTGAGGTCTATGCGGAGGAAGGCCAAGTCCCGGTCATGCCGGATGCTGAGAAAATCAAGGCCCTCGGCGCGGTGCCGGTCAGTGCAAAAGTCATCAGCGAAACCGTGACCGTTCGGCACGATCCCGCCAAGCTAGCCGGCGTCGTTATTTCCATCATCGAACGCGCGATTGCGCAC
>JALYIF010000173.1 GCA_030775925.1 Vulcanimicrobiota bacterium
GGGGACCAAGTCGAAGCGCTGTTGCGAGATGCAATTGCGATGCAACCTGAATCCGCATGCGCGCATGCAGCCCTTGGAAACGTCCTCGGAAGGGCGGCGCGCTTTGATGAATCATTCGAAGCATACGCCCGCGCGCTTGAGCTGGATCCTAACAATGCGCGCCTCCACCTCGGGCTTGGGGAGCGGCTACGGCTGCACAATCGCGATGGTCTGGCGGAGCGGCATCTGTCGGAAGCACTCTCTTTAGAACGGGTCTACGAAGAACAAGGCGGAGCCAGTCCGGATATCGTAGTTGTGGCTTTGTTCGCGCCGGGCTTTTGGGAGAGTCAGCTGCCAATCGATCTATTGGTAGACCGCGAGCAGGTTGGTGTTATCAAAGTCTATGTTGGCGGAGATGTCGATCTGAACGCATGGCCTAAGGCGATATTGTTAAACGCAATCGCCGATCCAGATCAGTCTGTCGCCATCGGCGACGCGCAGCGCCTCGTTGATGGGAGCGACCGGAAGTGCTTAAATCCGCCAGACTTGCTGGCTCGCACCGACCGGATGTTTTTGAGCGAGTTGGAACGCACACCGGAGAACGTGACTGTGCCGCGGACGATTCGCGGCAGCGCTGTGCAGCTGCGCCAAGACGCTGATTCTTTGCAGTACCCGATGATCATCCGCCCGATCGGTTCGCACCGAGGCGAGCAATTGGAACGAATCGGCGACCGCAACGACTTGCTCTCTTACCTCGGGACTGCATCGGATGAAGCCTTCCACTGCACGCAGTTTGTTGACTATCGGAGTTCTGATGGATTTTTCCGCAAATATCGCTTCATTTTTATTGAGGGAAAACCGTACCCATACCACCTAGCCATCTCACCGCAATGGATGGTGCATTACTTTAGCGCGCCAATGGCCGAACACGCTTGGATGCGGGAAGAAGAAGCGCGATTTTTGGCTGCTCCATTCGATCTGTTTTCCGGCGCACTCCAGACTGCGCTGGAATCACTGGCGGGGATTTTGGAGCTCGACTATTTCGGAGTCGACTGTGCGATCCATGAAGGGAAACTGCTCATTTTTGAAGCCAACGCAAACATGCTGGTGCACGGGTTCGATGATCGCTCGCTCTTTGGATACAAGCAACACACCGTCGCGAAAATTCGAGCGGCGTTTAATGCAATGCTACGCCAATCTCTTCTTTAAGGTAGCTGCGCGAGAGTTCGACGTATTCTGCGGCTGCAATCTCAATCCAGTGCGCGGCTTCCCCCTCGAGTGCCTTTTTTACTTTGGCGGGTGAACCGGCGGCCACGACGGACGCTGGAATATCTGCTCGTTCGCCAACGACGCTGCCCGCGGCAATCAGCGAGCGTTCGCCAATGATCGACCCGTTCAGCAGCACGGCATTGCTGCCGATGAGTGCGAAGTTTCCGACGTTGCAATCTTCCATAACGGCGCAGTGCCCAACCGTAACGTCATCGCCGATAATGGTTTGACCGTGTTCGCTCACGTGCACGACGGAATTGTCTTGGATGGACGTGCGAGCGCCGATTCGGATGGGACCATTATCCCCGCGCAGTACCGTTCCGAACCAAATGCTCGACTCGGCACCGATCTCAACGTCACCGATCAGCACGGCCGTCGGGGCAATAAAAGCGGACGGATGAACTTTGGGCGTTTTCCCGCGGTACTCGATGAACATGCGATGCCTCCGGCGAATCTTTAGGTGCTCTTGCAAAATTTGGAGAATTCAAGCGAGGTCCTCCGTTGAGTACACACCGTCATCAAACGCCTTTGCGCGGCGTCAAGGCCACGCCTCATCCCAAACCTGAGGATCCGAACTACTCCGCTGTCAATTACGAGTATGCCGGCCGCGTCGGGCACGTGCACGAAGTCGTCACGATTAATGGGCGCGAACTTGTCAAAGTCGGATTCGACGACAAGAAAATTGTCTACTACCTGCTGGATGACTTGGAGCTTGACACCACTGCCAAGCGAGGCACGTTTCACGATCAAAATTAAGATGTTTAAGCTTGCCTTATCCACGTATTAACGGCGCTTCCCGAGGAAGGCGCAAACGCCAGGATGGCCAATAGCGCCATCAATACCTCCCGTTATCATTCAACAAATCAGGAGTTTTGCTATGCCGCTTATCGCTGCTGCGCCCCCGCAACATGTTCCCGTTATTGGTGGATTTGACTACGTAACCGTCGACGCGGTTCGCCGCCGCGTTTACGCCGCCCACGGTGGAAGCCGCAGCTTGCTCGTTGTCGATGCAGACTCAGGAAAGATTCTGGGACAAGTGCGCGTGGGACCGATGGCCGGCGTTGCCTTTGATCCGCAGAGTGGACACGTCTTTACCGGCAACGGCCAGGGCGATTCGATTTCGGAAGTTGATCCCGTAACGCTCAAGGAGATCCGCAGCGTGGATGTGGCGGGTCCAGTGGATGCCATTGCATACGATGAAGAAACCTCGCGCATTTACGCAGACGAGGACGATGGCACACATATCTTTGTCATCGATGCGAAGACGTTCAAGCAAATTGGCTCGATCGATCTGCCGGGCCATAAACCCGAATATCTGGCCATTAACGCCAAGGCGAATGAACTCTATCAGAACATCGACACCGACAACGAGATTGCCGTTATCGATCTGCGTACCCTTAAAGTGTCGCGCCTGATTAAAACGCCGGAGATTACGCACAATCATCCGTTACAGTACGATGCGGCTTTCGATCAGATTCTGGTCGGCGGAAGCAATGGGCTGGTTTCGATCTACAGCCCAAGCGGAACGCTCCTGCAGAAGATTAGCATCCCAGAACACACGGACCAATGCAGCTTGGATGAGCAACGTCATCTGCTCGCCTGTGCGGGTAGCGGCAAAATTACTTTGGTGAAAAACGACGGCAAAGGCGCGCCGACGATTGCCGGGCAAATCGACGTCGCGCGGGGCATGCACACCGTGGGCGTTGATGCCAAGACCGGCGCCATTTGGGCCGTTTGGGCAACACCGGACGGCGATTTCATTCAGCGATTCGACTTGAACCCCTAAACGGCCAGGAAAGCAAGGGGCGATGCGGTATCGCCCCTGCATGAAGAAGAGATTGATACTCGCGTCCTTTGCCCTGGCATTGAGTGGATCGCTCGGCAGCGCGACGCTGCCTGCTGCGGCGGCGCAAGACGCTCAAGCAGCGATTCAAGCAGCCTACGATGCGCAGTGCACCGCTATCAAGGCCGGCGATGTTGATGAAGCTGCGAAATCCATCGCAGATGATTTTTCTGGGGTAGATCCGGACGGCAAGAAAGAAGATCGCGCCAAGACGATTGCATCGATGAAGAGCGGCCTTGCACAGGCGAAGATTTCCGCCTGCGCTAACAAAATTTTGAAGTTCGATCAAAAAGGCGACCACGCGGTCCTTGCCCTTGAGTCAAGTGTTGATGGCATGGTGCAGGGTCCCACTCCGGCTCCGCTGCGCGT
>JALYIF010000174.1 GCA_030775925.1 Vulcanimicrobiota bacterium
GCTGCGCCCTCGTGAAGCCATGATGGCGGGAAACTCCGGAGTCGGGAAGAGCAGCATCTTCCGGGCACTCGGAGGCGAGGCGGTAGTTGGGGCAGTCTCGCGATTTGGCGTCGGCAAGCAGACGACCACCGCGGCGCGCCTCTACCGGACGGGGGTCGGGTTTCTCATCGATAGCCCCGGCGTGAGTGAATTTGGACTAGGCGAGGTCACGTCAGGAGAGATGGCCCAGGCCTTTACCGAGATGCGCGAGGCGGCCACACGCTGCCGCTTTAGCGACTGTAGCCACCTGCGAGAGCCAAAGTGCGGCGTCCGGGAGGGAGTCGAGGCGGGAACCATCGCCCCCAGCCGGTATGAAAGCTACCGGTATATCGTCCAAGAGGGCAGATACCAAGGCACCTAGACCGGCGGGGGCCGGTATGGTACAATGCGCCTCGTGTCCTGATGCTCCGGCACAGGCGTTTTCAAGGAGTAGACTTTGCCTAATATTAAGGCCGCGACCAAGTGGGTTCGGCAGACTGAAAAACGTACCACGCGCAATCTCGACGTGAAGACGCGCCTCAAGACCCTCTTTAAGAAGGCTACGAAGGCTGCCGATGAAGCGCAGGCGCGAAGCGTCGAAGCGCAATTCGACAAGGCCGCGAGTAAAGGGATCATTCATCCCAACAAAGCCGCCCGCAAGAAATCGCGGCTTGCTCGCGCTATAAAAGCCGCTGCCAACGCACCGGTGAAAAAAGCTACCAAGTCAACCAAAAAGGCTCCGGCCAAAAAGACGGGCGCAAAGAAGAAATAGCACTCTCGCCTTTCTTTAAGAATTAAAAAACGAGCCGCGATGTCCGCGACTCGTTTTTCTTTGATCCCGAGTTTGCTATTTTGCCAGAACGTAGGTACCGGGCGCTTCTTCTTGGGGCGGGTGCAACTCGTTACCGGGCTCGCGCGCTGCGACCTTGGCTCCGCTGCGCTGGGCCAACCATGGATACCAATCGCTCCACCATGAGCCGTCATGTTTAGTCGCGGACTTGAGCCATTCATCGCCGGTGGCCGGATTGGCGTTGGACTCCCACCATGAACCTTTGTTCTTTGCGGGCGGATTAACGATGCCGGCAATGTGGCCGGAATGGCCAACGCGGAAACGCACGTCGCCACCGAGCATATGGGCACCCTTGTAGACGGTTTGCCAGGGTGCGATGTGATCTTCCATGGTGGCCACAAAATACGCATCGTTTTGAATCTTGGTGATATCGATCTTTACGCCGTCAACATCGAGCGCGCCGGGTTTCACCAGATTGTTTTCGATATACATATTGCGCAAGTAGTATGCGTGCATCGCCTGCGGCATCCGGGTTGAATCGCTGTTCCAATAGAGTAGATCAAATGCCGGCGCATCCTTGCCCAACAAATAGCGATTTACGGCGACCGACCAAATAAGATCGTTCGAACGCAGCATGTTGAAGCTGTCGCCCATTTGGCTAGCGTCGAGGTAGCCTTTTTCGCCCATCTTCTTCTCAATGTGCGCTAGCGCGTCTTCGCTAAGAAAAGCGTCGATCTCGCCCACTTCCTCAAAATCGATCAGTGAAGCTAAAAACGTCGCAGCATGAATGCGTTTGTCGCCCGTTTCCGCTAAGTATGCGAGCGTCATCGCCATCAGCGTCCCGCCTATGCAATACGCCACCACGTTGACATCTTCGGTTCCGCAGATTTCCGCCGCGACGCGCGTGCACTCCAGCGGTCCAGCCTTGAGGTAGTCCACCATCGTGGTGTCCCGCATTGAAGCTTCGGGATTGCGCCAGGAGACTACGAAGGTGGTGTATCCCTGATCGACCAGCCCCTTGATGAAACTATTTTCCGGCTGGAGATCGAGGATGTAATACTTATTGATCCACGGCGGCACAATAACGACCGGCTTCTCGTAGACCTTCTTGGTAGTCGGGTTGTATTGAATGAGCTCTACGAGCTCGTTTCGGAAAACCACGCGTCCTTTGGAGACGCCGACGTTCTTCCCAACTTCGAATGCTTTCTTGTCGACGAGCGCCACGCGCCCATCGTTCTCTTGAATGTCTTCGATCAGGTTGCGCATGCCTTTGGCAAGATTTGCACCGCCCGAGCGGAGCGTCTCTTCGATAACCATTGGATTGAAGAGCGCGAAATTCGTGGGGCTCATCGCATCGGCAAATTGCTTTGCGAAGAAGCGCGCGCGCCGCACCGTTTTCGGATCGGCGCCGGGCGTATCTTCGATCGTTGCGAGAACTGCATTCGTCGCGATTAAGTACGCCTGCTTCATCGCGTTGAGCGCGGGATTCTGATCCCAGGCGGGGTGCGCGAAGCGCTTATCACCCTTGTCGGGAGAAACAACGTCTGCAACCGTTTCGCCGGCCGCGCGCTGCGAGGAGGTCTTTAAAAGATCCATCCACGCGGTGGCCAGTTGCTGCTGCGAGCGAACGAGATGTTCGGGGTCGGCAAGCATCGCTTGCCACATTTGCGTTGAAATCTTTCCAATGCCAAGCGGGTCCATGGTCTTCGTAAGGTCGTTGTCGGTAGTCATAACGTTTAGCACACTACGGGTGTCCGGCCGAGGTCCCCTTTCCCGCGGCGTGCAAACTTCTCAAGGTGGAGAATACGCTGGTCGGTACACCCGAGATCGATTCCGATCCGCGGGCGACGCTGCTCGTGCTCATGGCAGAACAGTTGCATCT
>JALYIF010000175.1 GCA_030775925.1 Vulcanimicrobiota bacterium
AGACAACGCCATGTGCATTTTGCGAAAAATACTGATGATCGAGAGGGCGCGTGCATCCGCGTATTTCGCGATCGAGCGCGTCGATCTGGCTGCGGTGAGCCAACGGATCGAGCATCGCCGTGGTAAAGCGGTAGTCTCCGGATGCCATGCGCAATAATTCGTCTTCGCGTGGAACCGTGCCGCAAACGTTGAGCACCGGTGTCTGAATTGAAACGCCGCGCCGCACAAAGAAGGCAAGGCCGCCCGTTTCCGCGGGATCGAGCAACCCGCTTCGATTAACGTTGCCCGCGTCTTTTGACGCCGCAACCAGCAGTTCGTGGCCGACTCCGTGTTCTCGAAAACCGCTTTCAACGAAGAGTTCGCTTAAATACCACTCGTCATCCGATTCATGCGCGATTGCGATCCCAACGGGCACTTGCTCATCTTTGGCTACCCACACGCCACTCGGCGCGGTCTGCGCGACGTGCATCCAAAGGTTCCGTTCGTGTTCATCTTTGCAACGCCGGGAAGCCAGCACGGCAAGATCGTCCGCCGTGGCCTGCACGATCAGCTGTTTCTGATTATCCACTATCTCTGATACGCCGATAGCAAGGCTTGTGCAGCCGCAAAGCGATGGCTGAGACGGTTCTTTTCCGCTTCGGGAATTTCGCCGAACGTTTTCCCGATCGGCGGATAAAAAAAGACTGGATCGTATCCGAATCCGTTGCTGCCAGCAGGCGCTTGCGTCAGTTGCCCGTGCACCTCGCCGTAACCCTCAAGTGCGCGACCATCCGGTAAGAGCAAAGCCATGGCACAAACAAATTTGACTGCACGCCGGTCGCCCGCAGCATCGCCGACTTCACCCAGCAGCGTCTTCAAACGTTCGGGCCACGATACGCCGGGAGCGTAACGAGCGGAGAGCACGCCCGGACGCCCGTTAAGGGCCGCGACTTCGATTCCGGAATCATCGGAAAGGACGGCGCCGTGAATGCCTTCAGCTTGTAATTGTGCAAACAGTGCCCGCGCTTTTATCAGTGCGTTACCAGGATAGTTGTCTTCCGGCTCTTCGACATCGCCGTAGGCTGGATAGATCGCGAGCTCAAATGGCGACTCAGCAAATATCTCGCGTAACTCGGCCAGCTTTCCATCGTTCTTCGTCGCAACGTAAGTCTTCACAAGCCGAGTGTTTACCTAGTCGTCGAGTTTAAGGACGGCCATGAAGGCTTCTTGCGGAAGGTCGACGCGCCCGACACGCTTCATGCGTTCCTTGCCGACCTTCTGCTTCTCCAACAGTTTGCGTTTTCGTGAAATATCGCCGCCATAGCATTTTGCTAATACGTTCTTACGCATGGCGCTCACCGTTTCACGCGCGACAACTTTCCCTCCGATGACTGCCTGAATGGGCACATCGAACATTTGACGTGGAATCAATTCCTTGAGTTTTTCCGCAAGCGCACGTCCACGATGAGCCGCTTTGTCGCGGGCCACGATAAACGAGAGAGCGTCAACGGGCTCTGCGTTCAAAAGGATCTCAAGCTTGACGAGGTCGCCTTCGCGGTAGCCAATAACTTCATAGTCCAGCGAAGCATAGCCCTTGGTGCGCGATTTCAAGATATCGAAGAACTCAACGATGACCTCAATCAGCGGCATCTCATACGTCATGATGACCCGGCCGTCGTGCAGATACTCCATGTTGGCAAGCGTGCCACGCCGCGTCTGCGTCATATCCATGATCGCGCCCACATACTCAGGCGGAGTCATGATGGTGGCCTTTACATAGGGCTCTTCAATCATGTCGATAAAATTCGAAGCCGGCAGCTTGGACGGATTGTCGATCGTTGAGGTTGTTCCGTCCGTTTTGGTAACTTTGAACACCACGGACGGCGAGGTCGCAATCAGGTCAAGGTCATAGTTGCGTTCGAGGCGCTCTTGCACGATTTCCATGTGCAATAGGCCCAAGAACCCGCAACGGAATCCAAAGCCCAGCGCCACCGAAGTCTCGGGCTCGAACGCCAACGATGAATCGTTTAGCTTGAGCTTTTCTAAAGCATCACGCAGGTCGGAGTACTCCACGCCCTCGTTGGGATAGAGGCCGCAGTACACCATGGGAACGACCGTCCGGTACCCGGGCAGCGGAACATGCGCGGGGTTATTGGTCCCCGTGATCGTGTCGCCGACGTCAATGTCGCCGAGCGATTTAATGTTGGCGATCACATACCCGACGTTGCCCACCGAGAGCTTTTCCACTTTGCCCATCATCGGGCTAAAAACGCCGACTTCGGTACATTCGTACGATCGCTGGTGTGCCATGGACATGTACTTACTGCCCTGCTTGAGTTCGCCGTCGACGATCCGAACGTATGAAACAACGCCGCGATACGTATCGAATTGCGCATCGAACACAAGCGCCCGTAAGTGATCGTGGTTGCCCTTGGGGGGCGGAATCCGCGCGACGATTGCCTCTAAGATTTCTTCAATTCCGATACCATTTTTAGCGCTCGCCAGAATGACATCATCGCGGTCTATGATGAGCAATTCTTCAATCTCACCCTTTACACGCTCCGGATCGGCGGAGGGGAGATCGATTTTGTTCAGCACGGGAATAATGGTTAGATTATGTTCGAGTGCTAGATGGTAATTGGCGAGCGTCTGCGCTTCGATGCCTTGCGCGGCATCGATAATGAGAATGGCACCTTCGCAGGCAGCCAGCGAACGCGAAACTTCATACGAGAAATCGACGTGACCGGGCGTGTCGATCAAATTTAGTTCGTAGGTCTGCCCATCTTTTGCCCGATAGTTGAGCGTCACCGGGTGAGCCTTGATGGTAATGCCCCGTTCGCGCTCCAAATCCATTGCATCCAGAATCTGGTCTTCCATGTCGCGCATCTCAATCGTACGCGTCATTTCGAGCAGGCGGTCAGAGAGCGTCGTCTTCCCGTGGTCGATATGCGCAATAATACAGAAGTTGCGAATTTGCGTCGCTACTTCTTGGCGCGAATGGTGATCCTGTCGTGCGTAGGCCAAAATATCCTAGTAGTAGAGTGAGCAGCTTGAACGCGCAATAAAGCTCGCCAAGAACCGGAGTGCCAAGAGAACCACGATGAATGAGATGTCCAAGCCGCCGAGCGGCGGAATGATCCGGCGCACCGGAGCGAGTACCGGCTCAACCAACATCGCGACGTACTCAGTCCACCGGCCACGCAGGCTTGGTATCCACGAGATTACCGCATAGATAATCATGATGATGGAGTACGCGGAGATGGCCCGGGCAACGCCGATGCCGAGATCACATAAAAGCCCTGGATTCACGCAGCCCCGTATTCTAGCGTAGGTCCCTTGCGCCTTGCGCTCGGGAATGCAAAGCCTGCTTTTAAGGAAGTGAGGCTAAAACTTTTGCCGGCACGCCGCCCAAGTAGGGCGTCGGGTCGATTGCCGAGCCGTTGAGCATCACTTGATAGTGCAAGTGCGGCCCAGTTGAGAAACCAGTCGAGCCGACCAGGCCGATCGGCTGGCCTTTCACGACGCGGTCGCCTGCGCGAGCGATGAATCTGGACATGTGCGCATACAACGTGTGGTACCCGTTGCCATGATCGATATCGACCTTGTTGCCATATCCGCCGTCGTAGTCGGCGGAAACGACGGTTCCGGCGGCGGCGGCACGGATGGTCTCGCCGTAGTTTGCTCCCAAATCGACGCCTTGATGGAAACCGACATCCGGCGTGGTGCGATAGCAAAAACAGCCGACCACGGCAGCGCCATCAACTGGATCGATCGACGGGATTGCCGCAATCAACTGCGTGCGCTGCATGGCTTCGACATGGCGAAGGTTGAGGATCCGCAACGTGAGGCGCTGCAGCGATTGGGCTTCATCCGAGGTGCGGCTCGACGCGAGCCTGAGGTCACTCAGGCGATTTTGCAGGCCTTCGGCCTCGCGCGAAAAGCCGGTGCGGCCTTCAACGCGCGACATCTTGCTGCGGTTGTCATGGGGCTTTGCCGCGCGGTTCGGATGAATGCCGATAAGCTGCTGAATCTGCAGATTTTGTTTTTGTACGGTCTGAAGCTGCGATTTGAGCTGGCTGGTTTGTTCATCGATGGTCTTGAGCTGGTCGTGTTGCGTCGCCGTCAGCGTTTGCAGGGCCGAGAGCTGCGCCTTGGCCTGGTGCAATTGATACTCATGCATACCGAGGGCCGTGAAGCACGCGGCAATGAGCAAGACCGCGGCGCCGATGATATGGCGCCGGGTGAGTTCAAAACGGTGGATGGCGTCCCCACCGCGCGGCACTATTTTTATGAAATATCGATCTTTAACCATCATACGCTTTCACCACGCGCGATTGCGATCGCGTTAAGTT